>JBGYQR010000212.1:0-13248 GCA_041839075.1 Porphyromonas sp. | reverse complement strand
GGCCAAGCAGTTTAACCACCTCAGTGTGCTTTTCACGCCGGAGTCTCAGGTGAGCCGTACTCTGGGGTCGAAGCAGGTGACGCTCATTGCTCCCGAGCTGATTGCGTTTGCCCTGGTCAAGGACGGCGGTTCGTCGTCGCTTGCTTCGGGTTTGGGTGGCGGTTCGTCGTCTGGGTCTGGAGGCTCTAGTAGCTCGGGCTCATCGTCTAGCCCTACGCCTCCAAGTGGCTCGGGCTCTTCCGAGGGTTCGGGCTCGTCTGAGGGCTCCGGCGGCCGCTTCTAGCTCCTAGGGCATTCGCACACACCCTTGGGGCGTTGCTCCGTCTTTTGGGGATTTACTCCTGCCGTTCTATTCTCCCGTTCTCCTATGGCCTCTTGTGGCCAGCCTGCCCCCGAGCGACAGAGATGGGCGCTCGGGGGCAAGCTGTGTCTTCCCCCGAGAGCTAACCGCCTCTCGAGGGGGCTGTGTCTAGAGAGGAGCTGTCCGGAGCATCCGATAGGATCGGGGCGATGGTCTCTAGTGGCTCTTACCTAGAGGCGCGGGGTAGGGGAGTGGGATAAATATGTAAATTTGTCGTCTATGAACGAAGATCGACAGCAAGATTTAGTGCCTCCTGCCTCTGCCTCCCCGCTAGCGGAGCTGGCAGAGATGGCTCAGCGGTTGGATAGGGACGAGGTGCTTCCCGCTCCCTGGACGGCTGAGTGTATCTACGATGGGCGCAATAAGCTGTATCGGATAGGTACGCCTGGGGGGGCGAGCTATGTCGTCAAGAGCTTTGCTCGCCTCTCGCTACCGAGACGCCTATATTATAGCTTCCTGGGCGAGAGCAAAGCACGTCGCTCTCATCTCAATGCCAAGCGCCTCACCCAGTTGGGTTTTTCTGTTGGAGAGAGTCTTGGCTATGTCGAAAGGCGTAATGCCCTGTGGCTATTGGAGGCTAGCTACTATATCTCTGCCGAGATTCCGACGAGGGAACCTCATCTACACTTCCATGCTCGAGGCTGGAGAGCCCCCGAGGGCTTCGTCCAGGCTTTGGGGAGGTATATCGCCCGCCTGCACGAGCGGGGGGTGATGCACCTTGACCTCTCGGCAGGTAACATCCTCTATCACTACGATGCTCGGGCGGGGGTGTATGAGTTCTATCTCGTAGACCTCAACCGCATGTCTTTCCTAGGGCGCCCTGCGGGGCAGGCAGAGGCTATGGCCAATCTCTGTCGTCTAATGAGCTGCCCCTCGGTGACGCGTCAGCTGGCAGAGGCCTATGCCGAGGCTAGAGGTTGGAGCCAATCGGCTACGTCTCGGGCGCTCTCGGAGGCTTCTGATCGCTTCTGGGGGGGGAAGACTTTTTAAGCTCGCCAAGCGCTGGTCGGGGCTCTCGTGGCTGAACTTCGCCCTCGTTTGGTACGGACACCTAGCCCTGCGTGCGCTCTTGTCTTGCTCCCTCGTCAGGGGAGGCCTGCGCACCTGGATGCTACGCCAGGCCGAACACCTCTATACCGAATACCTCAGCGCCGAAGACCTCCGCCATGTCTTGCGCCACCGCTATGGCTATGGCTACCGTCTGCCTAGGCGTTATCGCTCTCTGTAAGTATTGAGACCACCCTTTCGCAACTCTTCCCTATGAATATAGCCTTTGATGCCAAGCGCATTACCAACAATGCCACCGGGCTGGGCAATTACAGTCGCTATGTCGTGCAGGCGCTGGCCGAGTATGCCCCCGAAAACAACTACCTGCTCTGCTCCCCCATGGTAGGCTCTCCCCATCTGTATCGCGACCTCTTGACCCACCGCAATGTCGATCTCGCCACTCCTGGTGAGGGTTCGCTGGGTCGCCTGCTAGGGAGCTACTGGCGCAACTGGGGGGTCAAGAGGCTTCTCAAACGCGAGGATATAGACCTCTATCACGGCCTGTCCAACGAACTGCCCATAGGCCTCTATCGCAATCGGGATATAGGTACGGTATTGACGCTGCACGACCTGGCGTTTGTTCGCTATCCTCAGTTTTACAAGCGTGCCGACCGCCTGCTCTATACGCAGAAGTATGGTGCGTCCGCTCGCCACGCCGACCACGTTATCGCAGTGAGCGAATCGACCCGTCAGGACATCATCAACTACTTCGATGTCGAGCCTAGTCGGGTGTCGGTTGTTTACCAGGGCTGTTCGCCAGCGTTTGCCCTCGTCAAGCCCGAGCGTGCGGCCTTTGTGCGTGGGCACTATCAGCTCCCTCAGCGCTATATCCTCTTTGTGGGGAGTATCGAAGAGCGCAAGAACCTTCGCCTGGCGGTGGAGGCCCTCTCGCTCCTCTCGGATCGGGAGGTCTGCCTGGTGGCCGTGGGCAAGCGTACCCCCTACTGCGATGTGGTGCAGGCACAAGCCAAGCGCCTTGGGGTCTCTAGCCGCGTGCGCCTGATGCACAACATCCCCAACGAGCATCTCTTGGGCTTCTATGCCGGGGCGGAGGTCTTCGTCTACCCCTCGCGCTTCGAGGGCTTTGGCATTCCGATCATCGAAGCCCTCAGTGCTGGCATCCCGACCATCGGAGCTATGGGCAGTTGCCTTGAGGAGGCTGGTGGCCCCGATAGTTTGTACACCGATCCCGACGATGCCGATATGCTGGCCAGTATGATTACCTCTATCCTAGATAGCCCCGAGCGTGCCGCTCACATGCGCAAGCAAGGGCGTATCTGGGTACGACGCTTTAGCGCCAAGGAGATCGTGCAAGACCTCTGTGCCGTGTATGAGAACGTGCTCCTGACGCACGACTAATCCTTTATCCTCCTCCCCTGTAAGACAACTAATTGTAGACTTGATTGATATGAGACGAATACTTCTTCCCCTCTTGCTGGTGCTGGGAGCCTACTGCCTCTCGGCACAGACGACTGAGCGCTATGTACGGGTGCTCTGCTACAATGTGGAGAACCTCCTAGATACGATTGACAACCCCTCGACGCTTGATGATGAATTTACCCCTACGGCACCTAAGGCCTGGGGTACAGAGCGCTACCACGAGAAGCTCAGGCATATCGCCCAGGTCATAGGCGAAGCGGGCGATACAGAGTGGCCCGACCTGGTGGGCTTGGTCGAGATAGAGAATGCCGAGGTACTTGAGGACCTCTTGCGTCATACGGGGCTTGCTGACAAGGGCTATCGCTACCTGGTGAGCCATGGCCGAGACCCTCGCGGTATCGATGTGGCTCTACTCTATCGGGCGCCTCAGGTCAAGGTACTTCGTTGGGGAGAGCACGAAGTAGCGTTTTCGGACTCTACACGTCTGAGCCGCCCCATCCTGGCTGCCCATCTAGAGCTCGAGGGCGGTGTTGATCTGCACGCCCTGGTGGTACACTACCCCTCTAGGCGAGGCGGGGCAGAAGCCTCGGAGCTCTATCGCCGAGAGGCAGCTCGCTCGACGCGTCAGCTTTGTGATAGCCTCTCGGCGCACTCGCCACGCATTATTATTATGGGTGACTTCAATGGCGACCCTGACGAAGCGGCGACGACTATTGACCTAGGTGCTCAGCTGGAGGTTCCCAGTCTAGGGGCGTGTCAAGAGGAGACACTGAGCTACTATAACCTCACGAGCCGCCAGTCGCTAGCGCACTCCGAGGCGGGGCTGTATGGTAGCTACTGCTATCGTGGCGTATGGACGCAGCTCGACCACTTCATCCTCTCCTCGGCTCTGCTCTGCTCGGATGGTGCTCTGAGCTATGTCGCAGGCTCTGCTGAGGTCTATACGCCTCAGTGGCTGGGTCGCAACGTGCACAAAGAGACGCAGAGGCTGATGCCCTGGCGCACGTATGCTGGCGACCATTATTTGGGAGGTTACAGCGACCACTATCCTATACGCCTAGTGCTTCGCCTTAGATAAGGTTTGGGCATTAGTGCTCTACTCTAGGCGGGCCTAGCGTGAGGCAATACTAGCCTCCCTCTAGCCAGGCAGACGAGAGATAAAGCCCAGGGGCATACACCGACTATTCGGGTGTATGCCCCTGGGCTTTTGCTATGCTCTGGGGGAGCCTACGCTCCTGGTAGAGGTCTCTATGGGAGGCGTCTGTCTATGAGGTCGTAGGCTCCTGGTTACCAGCGTTGCGGGTGGGGGGCGGAGAGAAAAATAGAGCGCATGTGCCGGCACCTCGTGAAGGCTCTAAGTAGAACCCCTCAAGGGCTCTAACCTAAAGCGTCTCGGGGCTCTAACCTAAAGCCCTTGAGGGCTCCAACTTAGAGCCCTCGAGGGGTCTAACTTGGTGCCCTTTTGGAGGGGAGCTCTAGAGGCGTGCTGCCCGATGGGTGTGGGGCTAATGGGGGCGTGCGTTGCGTGGGTGGAAGCGCTCGATCTGCTCTCGCAGCTGCTCCCGATTGACGTGGGTGTATATCTCTGTCGTGGCAATGTCTTCGTGCCCGAGCATCATCTGTATGGCTTGTAGGCTTGCTCCCCCCTCCAAGAGGGAGGTGGCAAAGCTATGGCGGAAGGTATGCGGACTGACTTCGGTGGAGATGCCTGCCATCGTGGCAGCCTCCTTGATCATCACGAAGACCATGATGCGCGATATGGCTTGGCCTCGACGGCTCAGGAAGACGTACTCCTCTTGTCCTCGCTTGGGGGTAGGGCGCTCCATGGCTAGGTAGGCGCTTAGCTCCTCGAGCGCGGTGGGGCTGATGGGGACGAGCCGTTGCTTGCGCCCCTTGCCCATGACGCGTATATATCCATCGCTGGCGAAGATGTCGCTGTGGCGCAGGTGGCACAGTTCGCTCACACGCAAGCCGCAGCTAAAGAGCATCTCGATGATGGCCTTGTTGCGCTGTCCCTCGGTGCCTCCCTTGCTGGCAGCGGCCTCGATGATGCGGTCTATCTCCTCTACGGATAGGACGCTGGGCAGGTGCTGGGTGGTACGGGGATTCTCTAGGAGTTCGGTCGGGTCGCTGGGGATATAGCCCTCGAGGGTGAGCCATCGGCAGTAGCTCCTGATGCCAGAGAGGATGCGGGCAATGGAGCGTGGCTGTATGCCCAGGTCGTAGAGGCTGGCTACGAAGCCTTGCAGACGCTGATAGGAGAGATCCTGGTAGCTCAGCGTGTCAGCCTGCATCCATAGTACGAGCTTGCTGGCGTCCTCGAGGTAGGCGCTGATGCTGTTGGGCGATAGGCCTAGCTCTAGGCGTAAGTAGGCGGTATAGCGCTCTTTATATAGCTCGACCATAGGGGCTGTGGGGGAGAGGTTTTTGCTCAATCTTGTACTTTGTGCTATCTTTGCAAAAGTAAAGTTTAACTCGGTATTGAGACGATCACGAAGATGAATATCGCTATCATCAATGGCCCCAACCTGGCTCATCTAGGGCGCAGAGAGGTGGCCGTCTACGGCGAAGTCTCGATGGACTCGATGCTGGAGGCACTCAAGGCGCGCTATCCCCAAGTCGCTATCTCCTATTGGCAGAGCAATCATGAGGGCGACCTCATCGACTACTTGTATGAGGCCGAGGCGCGGGGTGTGGCGGGCGTCATCCTCAATGCAGGGGGCTATACCCATACCTCGGTGGCGCTCCTGGATGCCGTACGGGCGATAAGCATTCCGGTCATAGAGGTGCATATCTCCAATATCTATGCGCGCGAGCCCTATCGTCATCACTCGATGATCTCGCAGGCTTGCCGAGGCGTGATAGCCGGCCTAGGGCTTGATGGGTATAGACTTGCCCTCGAGGCCCTCCTGAAACAGACGAAATAGCAGTAAGATATATACAGAAACAAATCAAACGGAACAGAAAGACCAAAGGAGGTTATGAAAGAAACGAAGATAAACTATCAGCGCAAGCGTACGAAGATCGTCGCTACTATATCTGATCGCAAGTGTGATGTGGAGTTTCTCCGCGAGGCTTTTGCCCGTGGGATCAATGTAGCACGTCTCAATACCGCGCACATGCCTCCCGAGGGGATTACGAACGTGATCACGAATGTGCGTGCCGTAAGTTCCGAGATCGCTGTGATGCTCGACACCAAGGGGCCCGAGGTGCGTACTACGGTGCTGGAGGACGACCTCGAGTCGTGCCAGTTCAACGAGGGCGACAATGTGCTCTTCATGGCTGACACCAATGCCACGACGTCCAACAAGATTATCAATGTCAATTACGAAGGGTTTGTCAATGACGTACCTGTGGGTAGCGTCATCCTCCTGGACGATGGTAAGATCGGCTTCAAGGTAGTGGGCAAGACGGCCGAGGGGCTAGCTACTGTCTGCCAGAACGCTGGTGCGCTGGGTAGTCGCAAGAGTGTCAATGTGCCAGGTGTGCGCATCGACCTGCCCTCGCTGACGACTAAGGACTACAACAACATCATCCATAGCCTGCAGTACGACATCGAGTTTATTGCTCACTCGTTTGTGCGCAATGCCGAGGACATCAAGGTGATCCGTCGTATCCTCGATGAGCACAATGCTAAGACGCAGATCATCGCCAAGATTGAGAACCAGGAGGGTATCGACAACATCGACGAAATCATCCGCGAGAGCGATGGTATCATGATCGCTCGCGGAGACCTGGCTGTGGAAGTGCCCTATATGCAGGTGCCAGCCTTCCAGCGTATGATCATCCGCAAGTGTAAGGAGGCTGACAAGCCCGTCATCGTGGCTACCGAGATGCTACACACGATGCAGGAGAAGCCTCGCCCCACGCGTGCCGAGGTGAGTGACGTGGCCAATGCTGTCTATCTAGGTACGGACGCTACGATGCTCTCGGGCGAGTCTGCCAATGGTAACTACAAGCTGGAGGCTATTCAGACTATGTCGGAGATCATCCTCTTTGCCGAGGAGGCTCTCTCTAAGGAAAAGAGCAGTGGTCGCAACGATGGTAGCGATGCCCGCGCCAAGTCGGAGCTAGTGAGCACGACGACGGGCTTCCTGGCCAAGGCTGCCGTAGAGAGCGCTAGCTCGATCAACACCGAGGTGATCATCACCGATAGCAATACTGGGCGCACGGCTCGCCACCTAGCTGGGCTTCGCCCCGAGGTGCCCGTGTGTGCCATCTGCTACGATCAGATGGTGGCACGTCAGCTCTCGCTGAGCTATGCCGTCAAGGCTCACTATGTGGGTGGTAGCGCTACGGAGAATGCACTCCTGGAGGGTATCAACCACTTCAAGAACGAGGGGCTACTGACCGACGACACCCAGGTGGCCTATCTCAGCGGTAAGATCGGTGCTACGGGTGCCGCTCATACGCTAGAGATCGAGCCTCTGAGCCAGATTATAGCCAACCATACCAAGTAGCCCTAGGCGCTCCTTGACAGGTTGCATGTGAGGCGACCTACCTCCACCGAGAGTGGGGGTAGGTCGCTTTGTTTTGTAGGGAGTTGTTAGTAGTTTTGTCCCATACTTGAGACCATCGCGTGTCACCTCTCTGCGCAGTGTCGCTTGCCCCTTGGGTTGAGCTTGTCTGCTAGAGGGTGTGTCCCCTGCGTCCTCGACTTAGATACCTTGTTGCGAGACTACTTGGCGGAGCCTTGCGTGGGGTGGCAGGTGGGGAGCCTGGGGGGGAGGCGTCTCGATGGTCTTGGCTTTGAATGCTAATCGTTAGTGGTATGATACACCTTGTTGTAAAATCCCTTATTCGCCTTGCTCTGCTGGGTGCCCTTGTGTTCTTGGGTGGAGGCTCGTCTCTCTTGGCTCAGGAGCGGAGCGTGGGGGCTGTGTCCGATAGCCTGTCGCGCCCTAATGTACCCGTGGGGCTACGGCCTTCCCTCGGGGCGATGGAGTATGCGCCCAAGCTGGAGATAGAGCTACCTCGTCCAGGATTGCTCACCGATCGCCCTCGGCTCACTCTAGGTAAACCCAAGCTAACTATCCCCACTGAGGCCTACCGTCTCCCTCCCCTTTGGGCTCCTCGGTGGCAGTCTATACGGCTGGATGCTTGGCACCGCTATGACGAGGTGGCTTTAGACGCACGACTTCCTCTGACAGATCGGCTAGACCTCTCGGGGATGTTGCAGATGGGGATGCGTCAGCTGGGGCAGGAGCGTAGCTACGACTGGGCGACCTCTCTTAGAGCTTCGTATAGGCTCTCCGATGGGTTGATGGCTTATGCGGGAGCTCGGCTGATCTTCTCTCCCTGGGGCGGGGATATGCACCAGGGAAACCTCGGGGTGCATTGGCGGGGCGGACGTTGGGAGCTGGGAGCTCACCTGGACTATACCCAGCATCAGTGGCTGGGGCGTCGGATGCAGACGCTGGGGCTTACTCCTTTTTGGGTCTATCGTATATCCGATCGCTTGTCCATCCACTCGGCTACCCATTTGCCCCTCTGGCACCAGGGCTACCAATCTGGTATCGTCAATAGCACGGTGCTCAAATGGCGCTTCACCGATCGGTGGTCTCTCGTCGGTGGGACGGAGACTTACTTTGATATACGGACGCGCCGAGTTGTGGTGCGCCCTACGGGAGGCTTGGAGTACGACGCTGGGCGTCGATAGATAGCCCAGCATACTATCTCGTGCCTTCCGAGGGGTGTCTAAGGTTAATGCTCGATAAAACGTTGCGTCCAATCTTAAATTCTCTTATGTATATCACGAGAGTTTTTGTATCTTTGCTTGCAGTATCACTTTTGAGTGGATAATGTTGCATGTGTCATAATAAGATTGGATAAGAAATGAAATTAACCAAGATTGCTGTTGCCCTTGCTTGTGTAGGGGCTATGTTGCTGGGAAGCTGTGCCTCAGCTAGCGCATCCAAGGCGGAGAAGGCGCGCGTGATCAAGACCGTGGTGCCCAAGCGCCCTGCTGGTCAGAAGGATGTGCTGGCTCTTCGTCACGACCCTATCCCTGTGGTGCGTATAGGCTTCATCGGCCTAGGTATGCGTGGCCCTGGTGCTGTGCATCGTATGACCAATATCGAGGGGGTAGAGATCAAGGCCCTCTGCGATATCTATCCTGATCGTGTAGCCAAGGGGCAGGCGCTCCTCAAGCGTGCAGGCTTCCCCCCCGCGGCTGAGTATAGCGGTAGCAAGGAGGCTTGGAAAGAGCTCTGCAAGCGCGACGATATCGACCTCGTGTATGTGGCGACCGACTGGAAGCATCATGCCGAGATGATGATATACGCCATGGAGCAGGGCAAGCACGTGGTGTGTGAGGTGCCTGCTGTGATGACCCTCAAGGAGGCTTGGGATGTCATCAACACCGCCGAGCGTACCCAGAGGCATTGTATGATGCTGGAGAACTGCGTGTACGACTTCTTTGAGCTGACGACCCTCAACATGGCTCAGCAGGGGCTACTCGGAGAGGTGCTCAGTGGTAAGGGTGCTTATATCCACAACCTCGAGGACTTCTGGCTCGACTATGAGAGCGACTGGAGATTTCAGTACAACAAGGAGTTTCGTGGTGACGTGTATGCTACGCACGGCCTAGGCCCTGTGTGCTTTGCTCTAGACATCCACCGCGGAGACAAGATGGACTACCTCGTCTCTATGGACGTACCAGCCGTTACTATACCTAAGTACATTGAGCAGCAGCGCGGTACGCCCGTAGGTGAGTTTAAGAACGGGGAGATGACCCACACGCTCATCAAGACCAACAAGGGCAAGACCATCTACCTCGAGCACAATGTGGCCTCGTATCGCCCATACGATCGTATGTATCAGCTGATTGGTACGGATGGCTTCGTCAATAAGTACCCCGTCTCTGGTATCAGCCTGCGTCCTACTGAGACCAACAAGGCCTCTGTGGCTAACCACGAGGACCTAACTAGCCACGGCTTCGTGAGCGACGAGACCAAGCGCCTCTTGCTAGAGAAGTACATGCACCCCATCGCCAAGGATATCGCCGAGAAGGCCAAGACTGTAGGTGGTCATGGGGGGATGGACTTCATCATGGACTATCGCCTGATCTACTGCTTGCAAAACGGTCTACCCCTGGATATGGACGTGTACGACCTGGCTGAGTGGTCTGCTATCGCCGAGCTGACGCGTATCTCTCTAGAGAACAACTCTGCCCCCGTGGAGGTGCCCGACTTTACCCGTGGCGCTTGGCAACGCCTCAAGGGACAGAGCTTTGCTACCAAGAAGTAAGGCATAGCCCCTCCTCTCGGGAGCAGTCCCCCTCTTGCTGAGAAATTGCCTCAACAAACCAATATGAGACACCGCCTTAGTCTACGCTTGTCCAGTGAGCTAAGGCGGTGTTTTGTCCGTACTTAGCCATAGTATGTCTCCACCCCTGGGGGCTCCCCGCAAAGATAAATGTGGCGCCGATTTGGTTGGCGTGTGGAAATGATATATTTTTGGTCTCAGATGGCAAGAAATCTCCCCCAGAGATGCCAGTGTAGATATAGGTAAACGACTAACAAATTCAACATAACTAACTATCAAAGCACGATGAAAAAGTTTTTTGCATCAATTGCGTGTGTTGCTATCCTGTCAGCTGCTTTCGGCACTACAGCACTAGCACAAGATCCTGCTGCTCCAGAAGCTCCCAATGCTGACAGCGCGGCTGTAGTAGAGCAGGTAGTAGAGGAGGTTGCCCTAGTGGCAGAAGAAGCTCCTGTTGTGGCTGAGGAGGCTGAAGTGAGCTTCCACCAGGCTCTCAAGGATAAGTTCATCGAAGGGGGCGCAGACTTCATGGCCTCAGTTGCTATTGCACTTGTCCTAGGTCTTGCTTTCAGCCTTGAGCGTATCATCTACCTCAACCTCGCTGACACCAACCCCGAGAAGCTCCTCAAGGGCATCGAAGCTGCTCTAGACAAGAATGACCTCGAGGGCGCTAAGACGATCGCTCGCAACACGCGTGGCCCTATCGCCTCTATCGCCTATCAGGCTCTGATGCGTGCAGACCAGGGTATCGACATCGTTGAGAAGTCTGTGGTATCTTATGGTGGTGTGCAGGCTGGTCTCTTGGAGAAGAACCTCTCTTGGATCACGCTCTTCATCGCTATGGCTCCATCACTGGGCTTCCTTGGTACTGTGATCGGTATGGTTATGGCCTTCGATACGATCGAGAAGGCTGGTGACATCAGCCCAACGGTAGTAGCCGGTGGTATGAAGGTGGCTCTGATCACGACCATCGGTGGTCTCGTGGTAGCTCTGATCCTTCAGGTGTTCTATAACTACATCCTCTCTCTGGTTGAAGGTATCGTAAACCGTATGGAGGATGCTAGCATCACGCTGCTTGACCTCATCGTTAAGCGCAATGCTAAGCTCGGTAAGTAATCTTACGAGACTTACGAGTAGAGTTTTGTAGAACTAACAAATCAAAATTGAGACAAAACAAATGGCTGTAACACAGATACGGAAGGTGTCGAGTTATACGCTTTTGATCTCAGCTCTCGTCAGCCTAGCTGTCTTCATCCTCTTCTTCGTAGGAGGTAGCGAGATGGTTTACAAGGGTAGCACGGAGTATAGGGTCTATGCGTTTACTGACCTTCTCCTATACTGGTCGTATTTCCTCTTCGGAGCGACCTGTATAGCGACACTCATCTTTGCGATACAAAAGGGACTACGCGGTGGTTCGTCAGACAAGGCTGCTAAGACCTCGGGCTATATCGCCTTTGGGGTACTGATCGTCTCTCTGATCCTGGGCTATGTGATTGGCGATGCAACGCCTATCGAAGGGCTCAACCAAGACGCACAGAAGTTTAACACAGAAGGCTGGCTGAAGACTACGGACATGTGGCTGTACTCTACGTACATCCTCTTCCTGGCTGCTCTAGTCGCTCTCGGATTTGGTGCCGTTAAGAAGTTTCTCAATCGATAGTAGTAACATTAGATAATTAGCACAAAGCATTATGGCAAGAAAGAAAAGATCGACACCCGGTATCAACGGTTCGTCTTCGGCCGACATCGCTTTTATGTTGCTCATATTCTTCTTGGTTACTACTTCGATGGATACCGACAAGGGTCTTAAGCGTCGTCTCCCACCTCTAGCTCCTCGTGATCGCCAAGAGCGTCCTGTGGAAATCAATGAGCGCAACATCATGCGCCTCCTTGTGGACCGCAACGACAAGCTGGCTATCTCCAAGGGTGCAGACGTGATCGAGGTGAAGCTCGAAGACCTCAAGGATAAGGTTGTAGAGTTCATCATGAACCCCAACAACGACCCAACGCTCCCAGACAAGGAAGTACGCGAATGCGGTATCTTGGGGATGCAGCGTGTCGTAACCTCTGGCTACGCTATCTCGCTCAAGAGTGAGATTGAGACTAGCTACCAGATGTTCGTTAGCGTTCAGGACGAATTGCTCAAGGCCTATGCAGAGGTTTGGGACAAGTATTCGGCCCAGCACTTTGGCAAGCCCTTTGAGCTCCTCAACGAGGCACAAAAGAAAGCAGTACAAGAAGCATATCCGATGCACATATCCGAGATGCCATTGTCTAACCTGGCTAAGCAACAGTAAGAGAAAATGGGAAAGTTTAGCAAGAACGGCGGGCGTGAGATGCCCGAGCTAAATACGTCGTCGCTACCTGACCTTGTGTTTGCGTTCCTCTTCTTCATCATGATGGTGACATCAATGCGTGAGGTAACGCCCAAGATTAGCTACAGCAACCTGCCCCAGGCTTCTCAGCTGGAGAAGTTGGAAGAAAAGTCGCTCGTAACATTCATATACATCGGTAAGCCCACAGAGCAGTACCGCCATATGTATGGTAGCAACTCGGCTATTCAGCTCAATGACCAGGTTACTCAGTCTGCCAGCGCAGTGTACAACTACGTTAAGCAGGCCGAAGGTAAGATCCGCGACGACCGTAAGAAGTTGATGCAGGTCTCTATCAAGGGTGATCGTGATACGAAGATGAATATCATCTCGGAAGTGAAGGAAGAATTGCGTCGTGCTGATGCACTCAACGTAGTTTACTCAGCCCGCCAGCCAGCTGTCCGCTAAGGATGCTGACTACACACTAGGGTCGAGTAGAGCCTTCCCCTCATTTCGAGAAGATTCCTCCGATATAATTTAGCCTAGAGCCACTGGTGTCAGAGTGCATCAGTGGTTCTAGGCTTTCTCCCGCTCCACGCCCCCTCTGTCCTCTCCTCTCTGCTCGCTTGTGGGGTGCCCCCTCTACCTGTCTGGGTAGCCTCTCCGATTTGTGTGGGGCGGGGGCGAGAGGCCCCTTTGTTAGCCCCCTGCTACCGCTCCGAGCTCTCACCTAGGGAGAGGTATAGGTGAGGGGGCCATACAATCCTCTCTAGAGAGGTAGACTGGCTAGGTATTATTGACTATCTTTGCCAGCAGATTGATTACACCATCACAATATGATAGACAGAAGTCAGCTTAATAAGGTGCTCCTGCTCGGGTCAG
>JBGYQR010000211.1:0-3149 GCA_041839075.1 Porphyromonas sp. | reverse complement strand
GATGGTGCGTTCGTTGCCCATCACCTGCTCGCCCTGGTAGCGGTAGCTCTGCCCCCACTTTTCCCCTCCGGCATAGCGGAGTACGGGTGTGATACGTAGGGTAGCTTTCTTAGGGAAACTCTTGGCGGGGAAGCTAATACGGATACGCGCTGGCACCTGATCGCCCACCACAGAGAGGGGCGTAGGGTCAGCCGTTACTTGCTCGCTCGTCAATGGGCGTAGCTTCGCGCCACAGCTCGAGAGGAAGGCAATCCCCCCGAGCAGGGCTAGGCTACGAAAGATCTTTCTGTTCATTGATAATTCGTCTGTTATATAGTTATACTCTTATTTCGTCGGTAGGCTTGCACCCCTAGAGCTACCAAGCCCAAGAGGAGTAGGAGCTGAGCCCCCCAGGCCAGGCACTCGGTCACATGCAGGCTAGGCGGGTCAAAGCGAAGCTCTATCGTATGCTGGCCAGCCTCCACCCGAGTGGCACGCAGGAGGTAATTGACCCTGTGGATGGGCGCCTGCTGGCCGTCAATGGTCATCGTCCATCCATGGGGATAGTAAACCTCTGACATCACGAGCAGTCGAGGCTGATCGGTCTTGACCTGGTAGCGAATACGATCGGGTGTATATAGGTCAAGGTGTACCGCGGTGTCTGCCACATAAGCTGAGTCTCGGGCGAAGGCAGGCGTAGCAGGCGCGCCGAGCTCTGCCGCTTCGTCCTTGAGCACAATGGCCTGCTCCCTGAGGTTAATCTGCCCGAGAGCCTCTAGCTCCTCTCGGGGCGAATTGGCGACCGAGACACGATCTAGGTCTACCAGCCAAGCCGCACCGAATGCGCTATCGTTGCGCATATAGCCTAGCGAACCGTTCTCCTTGGGATAGATGACGTAGCGCACATCGAGCATGCTGAGCACAGCCTCGTTGCCCTTGGACAGGTAGGCATCAATCAGATCTTGATAGCGCCCGAGCTTGGCCGCGTGGTAGCCTCCCACCGAGCGGTGCATAAAGCTCGTCGTAGCATCGCTAAAAGGCGATACCGCGGTGTTGAACACCCGATAGTGCAAGTCCGCATCCCGACGTATCTCGAGGTCTACGGGCGTGATGGGGTTGCCCCGCTGGGCAATTAGCGCGGGCGAGATAAAGTCCTTGTCGCTCAGATAGCGCTTGTCCACCAGCCAGAGATCCACGAGGGTAATAACTACGAGGGCGGCGACCATATAAGTTTGCCTCATCCTACCCGAGACATAGAGCCAGCAGGCAGCCGTAGAGAGGAGGATGACCATAAGGCTACGCCAGGCATCCGCGCTGACAATGGTAGCACGTGCCTCTTGGAGAGCCGAGAAAACCATCACGGCCTCGGGGTTGGTCATATAATTGCGGTAGAGCTCCTGCTCTTGCCCGCTAAGTAGGGAGAAGCATGTTGCGGGCATTACGGCAACAACCAGACAGACGCCAGCCGTAAGCGCTAGGCTTACGCCCCAGGCTAAGCGGTTTTGCCTTACCTGGTGCGGATGACGGATGACCTCTAGGAGGGCGAGGATAGCCAACGTGGGGATGGTAAACTCAGCTATGACCAGGATCGAGGAGACGGTGCGAAACTTGTTGTACAGCGGGAAGTGGTCGATGAATAGATCCGTTAGCCACATCATATTGTGCCCCCAGCTCAGCGCAATAGAGAGGAGCGTAGCGCCCAGGAGCGCCCATTTGATCGGCCCTCGGACGACAAACAGCCCCAGCACAAACAGCGCCAAGACAAACGCCCCCACATACACGGGTCCGACCGTAAAGGGCTGGTCGCCCCAGTAGTGGTTTTGCCCACCTACGGCCTCCCTCAGGTGCGCAGGCACCTCGCGCATAGCATCAGGGTTGTCGCCCAGGCGCCCAGTACCTCCGCCATAGACATTGGGGATGAGGAGCGTCAAGGTCTCGGCCTTGCCATAGCTCCACTGAGTGATATAGTCCTTGTCCAGCCCCGTACTAGCACCCGCAGAGCCCTCCCCTGCCGTCAGGGCAGAGCCTCCGCGCATCGTCTCTTGCGTGTACTCGTAGGTATGGTAGAGGCTCGAGGCATTCATCGAGATGGCCAGCAGAGCAGAGAGGGCTGTCGTCCCGAGGGCGATACCCAGGTGCTTCCAAGCCCTCGCCCTGGCAGCCTCCACAACAAAAGCCACCACCAGCATCGCGATGACGAAAGCAAAGTAGTAGCTCATCTGGATGTGGTTGCTCATCAGCTGTAAGGCGGCAAAGAACGTCGTTACAACGCCCCCCAGGAGGTAGCGCCCCTTGAAGGTATAGATGATACCAGCTATGGTCGGAGGGATGAAAGCGAGCACCATCAGCTTCCATATATGCCCCGCAGTAATGAGGATGATGAAATAGCTAGAAAACGCCCACATAATAGCCCCAAGCACCGCCACCAGACGACCGACCGAGAGGCTACGCATCAGTAGCCAAAAGCCCGCCAGCATCGCGAAGATCAACCAGCTATAACTCGGTAGCAACTTCATCGGCCACTGCAAGGTAAGGAAGTCTTGCACGGCCTTGAGCACCGAGAGCGAGGGATAGCTCGGTGCAATCTGATACATCGGCATCCCAGAGAAAAGGCTATTGGTCCAGTAGGCCGTCTCTCCCGTCTGCGCCTGATAGTCGCGTACATCTTGGGCGGTACCACTAGCCCCAGCGACGTCGTGCTGGTAGAGGTCTTTGCCATCGAGCACGGCGGGGAGGAAATACACGAGCGAAATAGCGACGAATAGTAGCGCTATGCCCACAGGCACGCCCCATCGTCTCCAGTCTATATTGCGAAGTCTTGTCTGCATATCATCAATAAGGGCCAAAAATACCCAAAAACTCAGCCATTGCCAAGCGCCACACCACGAGAGAGGCTTACGACACGGTCTCCAGGAGGGCGTCCTCTACCGAGGGGCGAAGCTATTCCTAAGAGCTAGGCGCCTAAGCCAAGCATAGACGAGGCCAGTGGCACGCCTCATGGCGCCACTGGCCTCGTCTATTTGGTAGGATGTACAGCCCAGGGAGGGCGCTCGGAGGATTAGTTACCGCCCGAGTGGAGCTTCATCAGCTCGTCGTACTTGGCCTCGTTGCCTATCTGAGCGTAAGCGCTAGCTAGGGTGTAGTACACCTCAGCAGCGTTGAGCTTGTAG
>JBGYQR010000210.1:0-2700 GCA_041839075.1 Porphyromonas sp. | reverse complement strand
CCAAAGTCCTTGATGAGCCCCGCGATCAAGAGGCGCACCTTGCGGGCGATGAGCTCGGGCGAGAGGGCTCGGGCGACTTCCGAGACGGGGATGTGCTCGGTGGCTAGGGCTACACGGCAGTCGCCTGCCACCAGGAGCATGAGGCTCTCGCCCTCGGTGAGGGCAGCGCGCTGCTCTAGGAAGGGCGTATGCCCCGAGTAGGGGAAGTGCTCCCGGGGCATAGCGCTCTTGTTGATGGGCGCCGTTACCAGGAGGTCGGCCTTGCCCGCTTGCACCTCGCTCAGGGCGCGCTCTAGAGCCAAGAGTGCTCCTGCCCCCGCCAGCTCTGAGGCTTGTCCCACCATGAGGGGGATGCCCTTGGGGACACAATCGACGATGTAGACCTTGGCTTCGGTAGCCTCGCTCGCCGAGGCGATAGGCGTCCAGCTGGGCGCCTCTACCTCGAGGAGCCCTCGCCAGGCTTGCTCTGCCTCGATAGAGCCGTATATGATGGGGACGAATAGGTCGAGCAACCGCTCGTCGGCAAAGGCTTTGAGCAAGATCTCGTAGCCGATGCCGTTGATGTCGCCGTGTGAGATGGCGACCTTAATCTTCTTGCTATGCATCGCGTTGTCTGGGGCGTCTCTAGCTATTGTAGCGAAGTGATGAACTGGGTGGTGCTGTAAGTCGTCTTGAGCACCAGGGCGGGGTCGAAGCGCTCTATGCTGTTGGGGCGCAGGCTGTATAGGGCGGCCTCCATGCTACGCACGAGTTTGAGCTTGTCTTCGTTGGGGTGGTAGATAAATCCCTCGGCCACGATGACCCGCCCGCGCTCCTTGTCGTAGTAGGCCTGTTGGACGAAGGGGCCACCCATGGCTCCGCCGTTTTTCATCTCCCAGAGCCCCCTTATCTCACTGCGGATAGGCTGGTCGGGTATCTGCACCTTGCGGTAGTAGACGCCAAAGGGGGCTGTGCCTGGGTGAGAGCCCTCTACGTCGCCAGGGATATTGACCTTGAGGACGGAGTCGCGTACGGCCACCAGGCGTGCGGGCTCGAGGTCTTGGGGGGAGGAATAGGGGAAGGAATAGACCAGGAGGTTCTTCTCCTCTCGGATGCGACGGTTGTTCATCCACAGGAAGTCTTGCCCCACCTTATAGGCTGTAATATCTCGGGGTACCTCTAGGCGGTAGCCGAAGAGGCTATCGACAAGCTCTTTGGCTCTAGGGCTGAAGGCTTCGTTGGAGGTCTCCGACTGACGAAACAGCTCGTGGCGCACAATCAAGCCCGCCATCAGGTCGCCCTGTGTCTGGACGAATGAGGCTACCGAGTCGAGGGTTGGAGCGGTAATCGTCACGACGATCTGCCCCTTGGCCCACTCGTCGTACTGAGGGTGCATAGAGGCCGTGGTGAACCGCGCTGGATCGACATCTACGATGACGATATTGCGAGCCCGGCGCACGATGTTGTTGAAGTTCGCCTCGGTCACTCGGCTCGTAACGCGCAGGATAGGCTCCTCCTGAGGCAGGGCTGGAGCGGGCTGTGTCAGTACACGCTCTAGCGCGATGGCGGCTTGGGACTCGTACTCGTGGCCGTCCATGACGATCATCACCTCTCCGGGAGTGCCCGCTGCTTGTATGAAGGTGCCGACGGAGGAGCTATTGCACCCCACGAGCAAGAGTAGGGCTAGGACGCCTAGAGGGGCTAGCGCAAGGGCTTTGAGGATTGTTGTTTTCATAAGGAGGATTGTTGGTGGGTTAGCTTGGTTGTTCGTTGGGCAAGACAGAGGCGATGGCCTTCTGCGCAGCACGTGCAGCGGCCGCGATGTTGGCGGGGTAGTCGCCCAGCTCGGCTGGGTCGATGGGGGGATGTATGGTGAGCTTGATGCGGTGGGGCTTGGCCAGCCATTGACCTCGGGGGAGGATGTCGTAGGCTCCGTCGATGCTGATGGGCAATAGGGGGACGCCTAGTTCGCTCGCCATGACGAAGGCACCTTTCTTAAACTTGGTCATGCGCCCTGTCTCGGTGCGGCTCCCCTCGGGGAAGATGAAGATACTATTACCCGAGCGCAGGGTAGCCCGAGCGCTCTCCATCGTCTGCGTGATGGACGAGGGCTTGCTGTCATCGACGAAGATAAAGCCTGCCGAGGCACAAGCCCAGCCGATGAAGGGCATGCGCCTAAGTCCCTCCTTGAGCACCCATTTGAACGGGAGGTGGATATAGCCATAGAGGGCGAAGATGTCAAAAGCGCTCTGGTGGTTGGCCACTACGACGAAGGTCTCCCGGCCTGCCCCCTTGAGGTGCTCGAGCCCTATGATCTCGATCGGCGACCAGTGTAGCCATAGGGTCAGGCGCCCCCACACTCGTCCGGGGTACTTGCTAGCCCAGTCGCCTTGTCCTAGGGCACAGGCGAGGCTGATGGTCGTTGTGGTAATGATGGTGGAGATCAAGAATAGGGGCAACCCCACCAGGAAGTAATATATATAGTATAGTACCATACCCAGGGCTCTAGCTATCGGGTGAGTAGGAAGTGGGCCAGGGCTGCGGTAGCTCTGGCTCGGTGGCTTATGCTGTTTTTGACCTCGTCGCCTAGGGCGGAGAAGCTCTGATCGTAGCCCTCGGGGCGGAAGACGGGGTCGTAGCCAAAGCCTCCCTGCCCCTCCCGAGCCTCGAGGATCTCGCCCTCTACGCTCCCCTCAAACAGGTGCTCCGCTCCGTCCTCGT
>JBGYQR010000209.1:0-7671 GCA_041839075.1 Porphyromonas sp. | reverse complement strand
GGTCTTCTTTGATCTTATCCTGCGCCTAACCTCCATCCTAGCCCCTAGCTACAAGGCGCACGGCATCCGCTAGACGAGTATAAATAGACGGACCGAGGGGTCTAACCTAAACCTCCATGGAGGTTTAGGTTAGAGGCCTCGGGCGTTTCAACTTAGAGCCCCCTTGGCGCTTTAGGGTAGAGCTCTTCGGGGGGTGAACTTAGAGCCTTTGGGAGGGAGGGGTGAGGGCGGGGAAGAGGAGGAGCGGAGAGGGGCTCCGCTCCCTAGTGCGAGGAGGAGGGAGCTAGAGGGAGGGTGATGCGGAAGGTTGTCCCCACACCCAGCTGGCTATGCCGCACGAAGATGCGTCCGCGGTGGTACTCCTCGATGATACGCCTGGCAAGCGACAGCCCTAGCCCCCAGCCACGCTGACGGGTCGTATAGCCTGGGCGGAAGATGCTCTCGTACTGCGCCCTACGCAGTCCCTTGCCCGTATCAGTGACGTCTATGTAGGCATACCCAGACTGCGTGCTGTATTGCACCGTGATCGTCCCCTTCGCCTGCATAGCATCGACGGCGTTCTTGATAAGGTTCTCAAAGACCCAGGCAATAAGGGGTTCGCTCAAGGGGACGATGGTCGGATCGTCATTCCGCTCCTCGGTGTTGAGGACAAGCTCCACCTGCTGGGAGATACGGGGGCGCATATAGACGATGGAGCGACTTATCAGGTCGCCCAGGTCTGTGGGGATGAGCTGCGGGGCAGAGCCGACCTTTTGGAAGCGGTCGGCAATCATCTCTAGGCGCTCTATGTCCTTGCCCATCTCGTGGACGATCATCGGGTCTGAGCCCGAGACCTGGAGCAGTTCGCGCCACGCCATCAGCGAAGAGATGGGTGTACCGAGCTGGTGAGCTGTCTCGCGCGAGAGCCCCTCCCAGATATGGTTTTGGTCGGCACGCTTGAGGCTAACGATAGCCAGCACCGAGATGGCTAGTACGACCAGGAATATCCCCAGCTGGATATAGGGGAAGAAGAGCAGCTGGCGCAACATCGTGCTATCCGAATAGTATAGATACTGCTTGGGATAGGCATCGATAACGATCGGGGGGTACCCTGCCCTAAACTCCTGGAGCTTCTGATAGAGGTACTTCTCGGGGTTTTGCCGAGGTAGGTCGAGGTTGTTGTGGCTCAGGATGGTACCCTGCTCGTTGGTCAGAATGATGGGGATAGAGGTGTTGGACTCGAGGATCCGCACCGGGAAGGTGAAAGCGCTCTCGTAATCCCCCGAGGCCAGTGTCTTGGTGGCGTGTGCCCAGATCTCCATCTTGAGGCGCTCCTCCTCGGCCATACGACGCGCCAGGCGAGACGAGACGACGAGCGACATCACAGCAAAGAGGACAGCCGCAATGATGATGATGAGGCGGATGGCACTGTGCTTGTTGATCCAGGACGCCCAGCCAAGCAGGAGGCGAAAGGCGTGTTGTACTCGAGAGCGGATAGCCATAGGGACAAAAGCCAATAAAGCGGGTGAGTGATCGCCAGTCTACCTGCCCATCTGCTCCTTGGTAGAGAGCATACCACAGGCTGCACTAATGTCTTCGCCTCGGCTGGTGCGGATCGTGGTGGTATAGCCACTGCGCTCTAGACGCTCCTTGAAGGCATTCATACGCTCCGCCGTCGTGGGGCGTAGGGGCACGTTGGGGATCTGGTGAAAGGGGATGAGGTTGATGCGACAAGGGATGCCACGCAGTAGGCGCGCCAGTTCGTCTGCATGCCGAGGGCTATCATTGCGCCCATCAAAGACAATGTACTCAAAGGAGACCCTGCGCTGAGCAGAGAAGTCGTACTGCCGTATCAAGTCGAGGGTCTCCTCGAGGCGAAGCCCCGCCTCGGCAGGCATGATCTCCAGGCGCTCGTCGTGGAAGGGGTTGTGCAGGCTAACGGCTAGATGACAAGAGCTGTCTCGCAAGAAGCGCTCCAGCCCCTTGCGCACCCCCACCGTAGAGAGGGTGATACGCTTGGGGCTCCAGCCAAAGCCCCAGCTGGAGGTCATGATACCTATGGTGCGCATGACCTGCTCGACGTTGTCGAGAGGTTCGCCCATACCCATGAAGACAATGTTGGTAATCACCTCGGCCTCATCGACCGAGAGCACCTGGTTGATGATCTCCGTAGAGGAGAGATGGCTACTAAAACCTTGCTTACCCGTCATGCAAAAGAGGCAGTTCATCTTGCACCCCACCTGGGACGAGATACAGAGGGTATGCCTATCGCCATCGGGGATATAGACGGCCTCTATCAGACCGCCCGTTGGGATGGCGAAGAGGTATTTGCGCGTGCCGTCCGACGAGGTCTGGCTAGTCGTGGGGCGGTGCCTACCGACGTGGTACTCGGCCTCTAGACGAGCTCGGTTGGCCTTGGATATATTGGTCATCTCGTCGATATGCTCGGCACGCTTATCGTAGAGCCACTCGGCGAGTTGCTTCCCCGTAAAGCGTGGCATGCCCAGCGAGAGCACGAGGTCGGTGAGTTCGTCTAGGCTGAGGCCCAGCAGAGGTTTCTTGTCCATTGTATGCGTGATAAATCTTATGAGTAAGACACTCGCCTGCCTGGCAGAGGGCTAGGCAGGCGAGTGTCTATGTCTCGGATAGGAGAGCCCGAGGGCTTAGAAGAAGCGGGCTCTGTTGTCTTGGATATTGAGGCTCTGTACCAGCGAGCGGAAGGCACGGCTGAAGAGCTGATAGCCTACGTTGCGCTCCTGCTGCTTGCTCTGGCTGGCGAGCTGCTCGGGGCTTACCGTGTCGTTGGACACAGGCTTGATGATCATCACCTCGTTGCCTGCAACAAAGGGCTTAGAGAGCTGTCCTAGAGGAGTCGTCATAGCCTTACCATTGAAGGCAGGAGCTTCGCTACCGCGTACAAGGTAATTGACACCAACGAGGGTCTCTACCTGAGTGTCGAGGTCAGTGGCGTACTCTTCGAGGGTGGTGAAGCCCTTGGCGGCGAGCTCTCCAGCGAGTGCCTCAGCGCGCTTCTCGTGAGCTACCGCAGCCTTGATCTCGTCCTCAACCATGCCTACGGGCGCATAGCCCTGAGGGATCTTGCCTGCTACCGTCGCAATGGCCAGGTAGTCGCTAGAAAGACGGAAGACCTTGTCTGTCGTCTCGCCTACCTCGGCGTTGAGCGCCCAGCTGGCCAGGGTGCGAGAGCTTGGGATGCGCCCTACGGCAGGGGAAGAGGCCGAGAGATATTCGCTCCGCTCTACCTGGAAGCCTTCGCGCTCGGCCTTGGTGGCCATATCGTCAAACGAACCACCCTCGCCTAGGATGCGGTTGATGGTCGCCAGATGGCCATCATAGGTCTTGGCCGAGAACTCCGCCACCACGGGTACTACCGCCAGGCGGCACTTGGAGACAACCGCGCCGGGGTTTTCGCTCTTGACGAGGATGCGGGCGTTAGGTTGTCCGAATACCAGCGTCGTACCGATGGGGTTCTTGAACAGCTGGTCAAAGGCGATACCGGACTGACGTGCGATCTGCAGGGCGGTAAACTCCGTCACCTTGGTGTCGGGCAGACCCAGCTCGTTGCGAAGCTCTAGCAGACCTCCCTGCTCCTTGCTCTGGGGGTCGATGCTGTGCTGACGTGCCATCTCGGCGAAGTCTGCACCAGCCTTGAGAGCCGCCTCGAGGCTATCTACTCGGGCGCTCATCGTGCTGTCGAGGACGATGTAGCGAATGCTAATATCCTGGATACCACTCTTGCGGTCGATGAGCTTGAGGATAGTGTAGCGGTCGTCCACTAGGCCTGTGTTGTACACCTGACCTACCTCGGCCGTCTTGACGAAGTTGGTAGCCTCGGCGCTGAGCCCTAGGCGACTGATCTCAGCCTCGGTAAGGTAGCTCTCGCTGGTGTTGCTACCTACATAGCCACGAGCGATACGCTCTACCTCCTCGGCAGAGGCTGCTGCGCTGAGCTCGCTGACAGCCTTAGCGGCGGTCTCTTCGGCGAGCTTATAGTCGTCGCTAGAGGGTACTACCTGCATGGAGATATACTTGATCTCAGTCATCTCTGAGGGTACGCGGTAGGCCTCCTTGTTTTTGTCGTAGTAGGCCTTGACCTCCTCCTTGGTAACGGCAGCTGCATCGCCACCGACAACGGCGGTGCGCACCAGCTCTACCGTACGCGTGCCAGCAGCGCTAGCGAGCTCGAGGTCTAGGTTGGTGAGCTTGTATGAGCGTGAGAGGATGGCGGCCAGCTTCTCCTGCTTGCGCTCGCCAACGATAGCCTTCTGCACCATCTGCCACTGAGCTTGTAGCTGGCGCATCTGCCCCTGCGCCTCGGCGGGGAGGGCATTGATGCTGCGGTCGCTCATCTGAGTGATGAAGTCATTGACGCGCGTAGCATCCTGGATGTCGATACCGAAGTTAGAGAAGAACTGCACAGCCGTACGCGAGGGCTGTACTCCCTCGCCTCCGTGCAACAGGGCATAGACTTCGTCGCCCGTTACGCGCAGACCTATCTGGTCAGAGATCTTGTTTAGCGCGTGCTCGGTGATGTACTCTTGGGCGAGCTGGTTGTTGAGCATCATGCGCTGCTCGTCGCTGAGCTGCCCAGCTTGCATCTCCTGAGCCTGGTTGATGCGACGCTCGTAGTCGAAGTAGGACACCTCTTCGCCATCGATAGAGAGGACGGTGAGGTCGTTGTCTCCTAAAAATCTGTTACCAGACTGTAACGCATCGCCAATCACGAAGGAGAATAGGCCTAGACCTACCACCCCAACGACAAGACCGGCGTTGTTGCGTATCTTCTCTAATACTGCCATGTTGTATCTTATGTATTACTTATATTATCCCTGTTGTCGAGGCCTCGGCCTTGGGCTCAGTAGGTGCTACACCCTGCTATCGGTGTAGTCATCAGCCTGCCCCCGAGACACATCGCGAGCAAAGATACAAAAAAGCTCTTTTCGCGACCATACACATACACGCCAGGCGTATAGCCCCTAGCGCTGGTGGTAGACCTCCTCAAACGGGAGCCTAAACCTATCGCCCCAAACGCCACGCTCCGAGCGTATGCCACACGAGACGACGAGGCTCACCTCCGCTCCTCGGGGCAAGCCCAGCAGGCGCCTGATACGACTGGCGTCGAAGCCCTCCAGCGGGCAGGTGTCGTAGTGTCGCTCGGCCATAGCGAGCATGAAGGTCTGAGCCACGAGCATACAGCTCTTGTGGTTCTCCCTATTGACCTCTCCCTCGCTCACGGTGCGCACCATAGGACGCGAGAGCCCCAGGAGCGCAACCAGGAGCTTGCGCACACCTCCGACGAGGCCTCCTCCGCGCGCATACAGGAAGGGGATCAGCTTGCCATAGTAGCTCTCGTAGCGCTTCTTGCGATGAGCCCAGCGGTCTTCGGGACTATGTCGCTCGACGTTGCCTAGTTCGAAGCTTAGAGCCCTCTCGGCATGCGCCCTGGCCTTGTCGCGACGTACGACAAAGACCACCAGCTGGTCTGCGGATGTCGCTGCCTCTTGGCCTAGGCAGGCCTCGGCGAGCTTTGCCTTGGTCTCGGGCGTCGTGATATGATAGGCCTCCCAGAGTTGTAGGTTGGAGCTCGTGGGCGAGAGCTGAGCCTCTCTAAGGCATTGGCGCACGACCTCTGGGTCGAGCGGTTGGGTGGGATCAAAGTGCCGCACGGCACGGCGATACTGCAATAGGTCGTTGAGGCTCATCTTGATAATCTGTCGTTATGAATCATTTCCTTATCTAACTCTCTCGAGCGTCGTTTTGTTTCCTCCAGGGCGAGCACCACTGCTCCTCCTGACCGTGAGCAAGCGATCTAAACGGAGTATATTTGCCCTGTCAAAGCGAGAGATAGCCCTGTGCACCAACCCCTCCAGCTTGACCAAAGAATACAAACCCACCCCTTAGCCTAATCAAGCGATATGAAGCTACAAACCAAGCGCCTAGTTTTGAGGCCATTTGAGGACAGCGATGCCGAAGCGCTCTACAAGTATGCCAAGAGTCCTAACGTTGGCCCCGCATCAGGTTGGGAGCCACACTCTAGCGTCGAGGAGAGCCGCGAGATCATCAGGGAGCTGTTGTCTACTCCCGAGACATTTGCTGTCGAACTAAAAGAGACAGGCGAAGTCGTCGGGTGCGCGAGCATTATGACGTCAGATAGCGTGGTCCACCTCAGAGACGTGGCAGACGACGAATGCGAGCTTGGCTATTGGATTGGAGAACCATATTGGGGACAGGGATTGATACCCGAGGCCGTCGTAGAGCTAACTCGGTATGCCTTTGAGGTCTTGCAGAAGACGACCATCTGGTGCGGGCACCTCGAGGGCAACGAGCAGTCTAGGCGGGTGCAGGAGAAGTGCGGGTTTGCATACAGCCATACAGAGTATCACAAACTCGCCCTCTCGCCTGACGAATTCTATACGGTCCTCTACTACAAGCTCACGCTAGATGAGTGGAGAGGTATCAGCGACCAATAGCCCAGTCTAACTATATGATAACGAGCGCATTATATCAATCTCAACAGCAACGATAGAGGGCGAGTAACTAGCCCCCCAAAAGGCTCTAAGTTAACGCGAATTCGACGTAAGAGAGCAGTATAAAGCGCTGTTAGTTAATGCTTTTTGCTTTGAGAGGTAAGCTTCCTAGGCATTTCTTTTGCTCTCAAATAAGCTTTCTGACTCTCTCCGACCAGCAAACAGCTTATGAGCAGACTCATCTTCGTGATTGCGATGTATCCAAAGAGAAGATAATACACTGGATTATAAATACTTGCCTCTTGAAGAGTATGTCTCCTTACGTCGAATTCGCGTTAAGTTAGACCGCCTCGGGGCTCTAACCTAAAGCGCCGAAGGGCTCTAAGTTAGAGCGTCCAAGGGCTCTAACCTAAAGCTCCCGAGGGCTCTAAGTTAGAGCCCTCGGGAGGTCAAAATAGGAGGTCAATCGAGAGGGCGAGAGGAGCTCTCCGCCCCAGCTGGAGGCGAACTACCTGACGGGCTTCCAGATGGTAGTGCGCCCTAGGAGCGAAACGCCCACAAAGCCCCGCACACGCAGAGAGCCATCGCTCTGACGGGTGATCTTACAGCTGTACGTCTTGCCGCTCTCAGGGTCGTAGATCTTGCCATCTTCCCATATATTCTTGCCTGCGTAGACAAAGCCCGTTAGGATACGCTTGCCGACCAAGGGCTTGTGGCGCTCGCTGGCCTCGGGGTTGTTCTTGTCCTTGGCGCCTGGGGTCTCGGTCCAAAGGAGCGTACCGACATAGTGGTTGCCCTCCTTGGTGATGGAGACCTTGGCATTGCCCTTTTCGGTGATGTAGGTGCCGAGGATGCGCTCTGCGTCTTGAGCAGAGAGGCCTAGTGCCGTAGAGACCAATAGGACGAGGGTGTAGAATAGTCGCTTCATTGTTTTGTTTGTGCTGTGTAATACCAATCGAATGCACAAATGTATGCAATACGAGCTCCCTGGGCAAACGGCCTCCCTCTAGAGCGTGCCCCAAGCAGGAATATCTCGCGCGAGCCCCAGCGACTAGAGGCGGAGGGGACGATATATTTTAATAACTTCGCCGTATCAAGCATTCAGTATATGAAGCATCTAGTATCCATTCATCAGTTGAGCGCCGAGGACATCTTGCGCATCCTGGATAGGGCGGAGCTTTTTGAGCGCCAGCCCAATCGCAAT
>JBGYQR010000208.1:0-4944 GCA_041839075.1 Porphyromonas sp. | reverse complement strand
TATGCGCGCAGTCATACGTCAGAGGAGTTTGTCCGCTTCCTTGCTGAGCACGAGGTCGATTTCATCTCGTTCAAGATAGAGCTCTATCGCGACGATATGCAGCGAGACCCTATACGGCGTGCTGAGCTCATCACCGACATCTTGCGTAGCATTGCCTTGATACCCGATACCATCAGACGTACGGTGCTGATACAGACCTCGGCGGGAGAGCTTCGTATGGACGAGGGGTTGCTGAGCCGTGAGGTCAATAGGCTACGGTCTCAGGGGGTACGTGCCTCGTCCGACTACATCACACCTCCCTCCCAAGCGCCTCTGTTGCAGACTGCTCAGCCATCGGTGATGGTGCCATCGCCCTCTCGCGTGGAGCCCCCCCAAGAGGAGCCCTCCACCTCAGCCTACACGCCCCACAGCTATGAGCTTAGCCTTATTCGCCTCTTGATACAGCATGGCCACGAGCCCATGTCTATCTACGACGAAGATGAGCATGGGGCTACTCTGCTACGCGATGGCCAGGTCGCCACGTACGTGTACAGTGAGCTGTTTGATGATGGCGTCCTAGATAGCCTCTCGTTGGTGTGTCAGGATGTTTTGAGGGAAGCCTCCCAGCATTGTATCCCAGAGGGGATTGATTGCTCTAGTTTTTTTACCAACCACGATAGCGAAGCTATCCGTCGTATGGCCTCAGACCTGCTCTCCTCACAGATCCAGCAGGGCGAGACCAAAGAGGAGGATGCTATGGAGATCATGCTGATGAATGACGTTGCTAATGCCTCCTCGCCCGAGAGGCAGAGCTACGCTATACGGGAGCTCGAGCAGTATCGACAGCGCAGGGAGCAGAGGGTGCTGTTGGAGCGTGGTTCGCTCGTCTTGCGTGAGCTCGATAGCGTACGTATGGCGCTTATCCTAAGGAATATAAATGATATTCAAAAGGAGCTTCGCCAGGCTCAGCAATCCAACGATACCGAGCTTATCCTTAGGCTTGTTCAGGAGCTCCAGGAGATGAACCAGCTCAAGCGTGAGTTTGCCCAGTCTCTAGGCGAGCGAACAATCATCGGATGACGCTGGTTGTATAATCAAAGTGATATAAATCAAGGCATATAGCCACTCATACATTGTATACAAACAACGATTGATATGAAGAAATATCTCCTATCCCTAGCCCTTGCCTCCCTGGCGCTGGGCTCTTTGCAGGCTTGTGCACCCAGCACGGCTAAGGCAGAGACGCAACAAGGTCAGAGCAAAGACGCCTCTACGTCAGTCATCAAGACCATTGATGCCAAGTATATGCGCGAGCATATATTCGATTATAGAGAGAACCCCAACAAGTTCGTTTTCAAGGGCAAGAAGCCTGCGGTGCTAGACTTCTATGCCGACTGGTGTGGCCCCTGCCGTCAGCTATCTCCTCGCCTGGAGGAAGTAGCCAAGAAATACCAAGGGCAGGTAGACGTCTACAAGATCAATATCGACAATGAGGGAGAGCTGGCCAAGGTCTTTGGCGTGCGTAGCATCCCAATGCTCCTTTTCATCCCTGTGGGCGAGACGCCCATTCAGCACTCTGGGGCTTTGTCGGTAGAGCAGCTAGATAAGGCCATCCAGCAGATCATCAAGTAATCACCTTCGCCCCATTGCCTGCCCCTGTGGCTTAGTGCAATAGGGTGTGCCTTTTGTAGGGTGGGCTAGTACCCACAGAGCTCAGCTCCCGATCGTTGGGACGTAGCTGGGAGAACTATTCTCTCGGCCTACGCCCAGCGGTCGGGAGCTTCTTTTTGTCTCCTCTACAGGCGGTATGTATAGACCCCTTGAGGGCTTTACCTTAGAGCGTCCGAGGGCTCTAAGTTAGAGCCCTTGAGGGGTCTAACTTGGAGCCCTCGGGCTGAGCCATAGCCCTCCCAGCTACGCTACCCCCGGGGAGATATAGCACGCCGATTGCCCTACGCGGTGGGGCATTGTCGTAGGGGATGCGGTTGCAGGCGAGTACCTCCGAAGAGGGTAGTAAGATAAGTTTTTTAGAAACTGTATGCGTGTGCAGTTTTGTTTATATCTTTGCCGGCGATTGGAGCAAGCTGGGGCGACGTCTCTAGGCTCGCTCCTAGAGATAATGAGAGCTTATGATCTATCTAAGTTAATATGACAAAGCCATTTGTATCCTACTTGATAGCCACAGCCCTGGCACTATCAACCTCACAGGCGCAGGAGGATGGCGCTGGCCGACACTTGGGGCTAGAGGACTGTCGCCGATTGGCCATGGAGCAAAACAAAGACCTGGCGATCAGTCGCCAGGCCATAGAGGCGGCGAGCAACAAGCGCAAAGCTGCTCGTACAGCCTACTTCCCCGAGATAGTGGCCACCGGTGGCTACGTGCGTAGTCAGTACGAGACCGCTCTGCTTAGCCAGGCCAACAAGCAACGAATATCTTCGCTTGGGACAACCCTTGCGGGGCAGGTCGCCACTAACCCCGTGCTCCAGCAAGCCCTCGAGGCTATCGTGGCGCAACAGCCAGGTATGGCTCCTTTGGTTCAAACGCTTTTCCCTCAGATGATGGGGCAGCTATCCTCGCAGTTGGATGCTACGGGTCAGCAGATC
The DNA here is from genome assembly GCA_041839075.1 of Porphyromonas sp. GTDB lineage: Bacteria > Bacteroidota > Bacteroidia > Bacteroidales > Porphyromonadaceae > Porphyromonas. The sequence continues at coordinate 2,361 of JBGYQR010000208.1, read as the reverse complement.
GTCGATGCTCTGCGTACCGACACACGCAATATGTACATGGGCGCTATCACGCTCACTCAGCCCCTGTACGTGGGAGGTAAGATACGAGCATACAACCAAATAGCGCGCTATGCCGAGGGGATCAGCCAGGAGCAGTACCGACTGCAAGAGCAGGAGGTATTGCTCGCTGTGGACGAAGCCTATTGGCAGGTCGTCTCTCTGGTCAATAAGCTTCGTCTCGCCCAGAGCTATCGGGAACTACTCTCTAGGCTGAGCCGAGATGTCTCACTGATGATCGAGCAGGGAGTCGCCACCAAGGCCGACGCCCTCAGTGTAGAGGTCAAGCTCAACGAGGCCGAGCTGATGTACTCCAAGGTTGAGAGCGGTCTACGCCTAGCCCGTATGCTCCTATGCCAGATCGTGGGCTTACCACTAGAGAGCCATTTGACCCTGGCCGACGAGACCCTCTCTGCCCTGGATAGCTATCAATATCAGCTTGCAGTCGCAGATACGACGGCGGGTAGTTACGACCTGCGCCCAGAGCTTCGTAGCCTCAGTATGATGAGCCAAATAGCCCGAGAGCAGGTACGCCTGGTGCGCTCCGAGTATTTGCCGTCCATCGCTCTCGAGGGGAAATATACCATGACCAACCCTAATCGCTTTGATGGATTTGAGAATAAGTTTCGCGGTCAATGGAGCGTAGGGCTTATGCTCAAGGTACCTCTATGGAGCTGGGGGCAGGGGAGCTACAAGATACGCGCAGCGCGGGCAGAGGCTAGGCAACAAGAGCTCAAGCTCGCCAACGCTCGGGAACGTATAGCCCTACAGGTCAAGCAGTCAGAGGCAGCCATGCGCATAGCCGAGCGCCAGCTCCTGATGGCGACAAGCAGTCTCGACAAGGCCAACGAAAACCTCCGCTACGCCACACGCTCCTTTGCCGAGGGGCTCACCTCTATGACCCAGGTGATGGAGGCTCAGACGGCTTGGCTGTCTGCTCATTCGGCTCAGCTCGATGCTCAGATAGAGGTGCGCCTCTCCAGGCTCTACCTGCTCAAGGCCGAGGGTAGGCTAGGGGTAGGCCACTGATACACGAAACTATTATTAGGACACAAAACAATCTAACGATATGGCAGATAAGCAAACGAACAGTCCCAAGGCCAAGGGGGTAAGCTACCTCTCCGCTCTCCTCGTACTCGTGGGAGTACTGCTAGGGGTTGCATTGATCGGGCTCTGGCTCCTCAGCCCTGGCGAAGATGTTGTGCAGGGGCAGGTAGAGGTGTCGGAGTATCGCGTCTCTAGCAAAGTGCCTGGCCGTCTCAAAGAGATCCGTGTCAAAGAGGGTCAGCGTGTCGTGGCAGGGGATACCTTGGCCATACTCGAGGCACCCGAGGTGATGGCCAAGATGGACCAGGCACGAGCGGCTCAAGCTGCCGCCTTGGCACAAGATGCCAAAGCGCGTAAGGGGGCGCGTAGCGAGCAGATACAGACGGCTCTCCAGATGTGGCACAAGGCTCAGGTGGGGGTAGAGATAGCCTCCAAGTCGCTCGAGCGCTTGACCAACCTACACAACGAGGGCATCGTCCCCCTGCAACGCCTAGATGAGGTACGCGCCCAGCGTGATGCCGCCGTAGCGACAGAGCGAGCGGCCTATGCCCAGTACACCATGGCGCTCAATGGCGCAGAGCAAGAGGATAGGGCTGCGGCACAAGCTATGACTCAGAGAGCGCAAGGGGCTGTCTCTGAGGTCGAGGCCTATATAGCAGAGACCTACCTCATAGCCTCTGAGGCAGGGGAGGTCGTAGACGTCTTCCCGATGGTTGGTGAGCTCGTCGGCACAGGGGCTCCGGTGATGAATATCGCCGTGCTTGGGGATATGTGGCTGAGCTTTCATCTCAGAGAGGATAGGCTCGTTGGCCTCGCGATGGGACAAGAGGTCAAGGCCATCGTGCCCGCCCTCGGCGATAGAGAGATCACCTGCCGAGTGAGCTATATGCGAGATCTCGGTAATTATGCTGCCTGGCGGGCGACCAAGACGCGCGGTCAGTACGATCTACGCACGTTTGAGGTGCGCGCCCTGCTGGCCACTCCAGTCGAGGGGCTGCGGCCTGGTATGACCGTGGTTCTCAAACCCTAACGACTTGCCTCCCCGCTCCCTATGGCACGTTACCTATCAAGCCTAGAAGGCCTTTGGGCTGTTATGCGACGAGAGCTACGCCTAGTAGTCTCCCGCCCGCTATACCTCTGCTGTATGGTGGTGGCACCAGTGCTGGTAACGCTGATGCTTACTTCGCTGATGGGGGATGGACTGCCCCAGGGGTTGCCTGCGGGCGTTGTAGACCTAGATAATAGTAACCTCTCGCGCAGTGTCGTGCGCAATCTAGG
>JBGYQR010000207.1:0-22163 GCA_041839075.1 Porphyromonas sp. | reverse complement strand
CTGGTGGCCGTAGCCCTCGGCAAGCGTAGCGACGAGGACTACAACCAGCTCTCCCTCAGTCCCAAGAAGCGCCGAGAGGACATCTCGGCACGCTGGCGACCAGGGCTCCGAGGCACGCCTGGTGGAGTACCCTCCGCCTGGGCGTGGGGGCGCGGGCCCTAGGGGCTCCGGGCATAGCTCCTGACTTATTCGTACCTTTGCGCCCAGCACAATCAGTATAATCACAGACGATACAACGAAACTATGGCTCTTCAATGCGGTATTGTCGGCCTGCCCAATGTGGGCAAATCGACTCTATTCAACTGCCTCTCCAACGCCAAGGCGCAGTCGGCAAACTTCCCCTTCTGCACGATCGAACCCAACGTAGGGGTCATCACCGTACCCGACGAACGCCTCAACCAACTAGCCGAGATCATTAACCCCCAGCGCATCGTACCCACCACGGTAGAGATTGTAGACATTGCGGGGCTGGTCAAGGGCGCTAGCAAAGGCGAAGGGCTGGGCAACAAGTTCCTGGCCAACATCCGCGAGACAGACGCCATCCTGCATGTATTGCGCTGCTTCGACGATGACAATATCACCCACGTAGACGGATCGGTAGACCCCGTGCGCGACAAGGGTATCATCGACACGGAGCTACAACTCAAAGACCTCGAGACGGTCGAGGCGCGCATCCAAAAGGTAGCCAAGCAAGCTCAGACAGGTGGCGACAAGGTAGCCAAGCAGACCTACGAGGTACTGCTGCGCTACAAAGAAGTGCTTGAGCAGGGGCTCAACGCCCGTGTCGTCAGCTTCGACACCAAGGACGAGCAAAAGATCGCCCGCGAGCTATACCTGCTGACGAGCAAACCTGTCCTCTATGTCTGCAACGTAGACGAGGCCAGCGCCACGACAGGCAACCAGTATGTCGAGCAGGTGCGCGCCGCCATCCAAGGCGAGGGGGCGGACATCCTCGTCGTAGCCGCTAAGATAGAGAGCGAGATCGCCGAGCTGGAGTCCTACGACGAGAGGCAGATGTTCCTCGGCGAGATAGGTCTAGAGGAGAGTGGCGTGGCTCGACTCATCAAGGCCGCATATAGTCTGCTGGGGCTAGAGACCTATTTCACGGCTGGCGTACAGGAGGTTCGCGCCTGGACCTACCCCCGAGGTAGCAAGGCGCCACAATGCGCTGGGGTCATTCACACCGACTTCGAGAAGGGCTTCATCAGAGCCGAGGTCATCAAGTTTGACGACTTCATCCACTACCGAGGCGAGCAGGCCGTCAAGGAGGCTGGCAAGATGGCGGTTGAGGGCAAAGAGTACGTCGTGCAGGATGGCGACATCATGCACTTCCGCTTCAACGTCTAGCTCCCACTCGGGCTCAGAGCGCTCACGCGCTAGGGCGCCCCTCCCCTAGATCATTATACGCCGAGAGGCATCCACCGCTATGGGTGGATGCCTCTCGGCGTATAGGCCTGTGGGGCTGAGGGATTAGAAGGTGAACTTCAGACCCGCATAGCCCGAGCGGGGCGTCGTAGGCCCATAGATATAGGCGCTGTCGCGGTCGGGCCCTAGGTCGTAGTCGCTCTGGAAGGCATTGAAGAGGTTGCTCATCCCCACGAAGAGCTGGAGGTTGGTCTTGCCAAAGAGCTTGAAGTCGTAGCTCACCTTAGTGCCCAGGTCAAAGAAGGCTGGCGTACGTACCAGCTCGTCCCACTGAGCGGTCCCCTTGGACGTCGTCCCCGAGGCATCGACCAGGTCGAGCTCGAAGCCCGCCGTGCGCTTGCCCGCAGCGATGGCTGCCAGGTCACTCACCGCCGAGCCCTGCCCCCAGACGATAGCGTGAGGCGTCCACATCTTACCCGTGTAGGTACCCGTCAGCGAGATATTCAGACCGCGGGTAGGGTTGATGCCGATGGTGAAGTACCCATAGACGCTAGGCGTGCGCAAGATCTCCTTGCTCGTCATCGACACCACCTGGGCGGCGCCGTCAGCGTCTGTCTGACGGACGAACTCCGACCCGTCGGCCTTGGGCTCGTAGCCCAGGTACTTGCTCTCGTCGTCGCCGAGGCTTGCGATCAGATGCCTGGTGCCCCACTCCTGGTGCGCATCGTACTTGTTGCTCGTCAGCGTAAGACCTGCCTGGAGCTGGAGCCAGCGGTAGGCCAGCTTGGCCTCAAGGCTAGCCCCGTAGATCTTAGCACCACTGCTGACGCGGTTGCCATTGTCGTCGAGGCCATAGTTGTTGCGTACGAAGTATTCGATGCCGTAGCGTGAGCCCACCTTGTTGTTGGTGAAGACGTCTTGCAGGCGCGTGTAGAAGCCCTCTACCAGCAGGTTGAGCTGGGTATTCTCCCCAAGGCGGAAGTACATATCACTGCTCACGGAGAATGCGTGCGAGATCTCTGGCTTGAGGTCGGGAGCATTGTCTACGCGCTGAGCCTCACCATTGACAACACCTACGTGGAGGTCTTCGTCAAAGATCTGAGGCGCACGGAAGCCCTTGGCATAGGTGGCGCGCAGGTTGATATTCTCAGTGGGGTTGAAGCGCAGAGTGGCTCTCGGGCTAAGGATGGCGCCCTTGACGGCTGAGTTCTCGTCCAGGCGAGCACCAAGTAGGAAGCTCCAGCGGGCATTCTTCCACTCCACCTGGGCAAACTGGCTCGCGTTGCGGATCGTCTGGTCGATCTTGGGCGAGAGCGAGATCGTACCCGTGCCCGCTCCTAGATACTGCTCGGTGTACCAGCTGCGGATAGGCATCTCGTCGGTGAGGTGGTCGTAGATATATTCGGCTCCGGCTAGGATCTGAGCGGGCATGAAGAAGAGGCGCTCAAAGTCGTACGTGTACTGAGCCCCTACGACGGCTGTCTGCCCCTTGGAGAGGCCATTGTTGATACCGAAGTCGCTGTGGTGGATGGGGAAGCCCAGGCGACCTGCTAGCACCTCCTTGCCACCGATGAGGATGGGGTTACCATCCTTGTCCTTAGCAATCGTCTCTCCGATACCGCCATAGTAGCTACGACGACGGATGAGTTGAGCCGAGGTGTAGAGTTGCAGGTGGTGCTTGTATCCCTCGCTGAAGAGGTCGTACTTGAGGTTACCACTATATACAGCATGCCCCGTGCTCTCCGAGACGCCTGCGATGTGGTCGGGCCAGTCGATATGGTCGCCGCCACGACGCTCTTCGGTGAAGGTATGCAGCTCGCCCGTGAGCTTAGAGAGAGAGCTGGGACGGATGTAACCACGTACACCAAGCGCGCGGGCATCGATACGCCCTAGTTCGCTATACCCGTCGCCATTGATGTCGTGCTCCTTGCGGTAGCGTGCCTGGCCGAAGATCATCGCCCCGGCACGTCCGTCGTCGCTGACTAGAGAGGCGTTGAAGCCCACGTTGTTGTCCAGGCTCTTCATCCCCGTTAGGGCAAGCGACTCAGAGAAGCTGAAGCTATTGCTCAGGGGCTCACGTGTGATGATGTTGATCACCCCAGCGATAGCGCTAGAGCCGTATAGGGCAGAGCCACCCCCGCGCACCACTTCGACACGCTCGATCATATTGGTAGGAATCTGCTCGAGGCCATAGACACCCGCGAGCGAACTCATAATGGGACGGCTGTCGATGAGAATCTGAGAGTAGCGACCATCCAGGCCGTTGATGCGTACTTGGTTGAACCCACAGTTTTGGCAGTTGTTCTCCACGCGCACCCCAGGCTGGAAGATGAGCCCCTGAGCTAGGTTGCTGGCGTTGGCTGCATCAAAAGTCCTCGAGTCTACGACATTGACCAGCGTTGGGGCGAGCCTGCGGAGGGTCGCCTGGCGGTTGGCCGAGACAACGACATCGTCGAGACGGATCTCGTCTTCGATGGCCTCAAAATTGACCTCAAGGGTCTTGTCCTTGCGAAGCTCCACCTCGCGCACTTGGCTCTTGTAGCCCACGCCCTGCATCACCAGGGTGTGCTTGCCTGGCTTGAGGTGGCGGATGTAGTAGTGTCCTGTGGCATCGGTAGAGGTACCAAAGGTGGTTCCCTTGATGTGAATGGTAATACCAGGGATGTGATCGCCGGTCTTGGCATCAACGACGTGCCCTACGATGTTGGCATCGGTAGCGCGCTTGGCGTGCTGGTCATCAGCGACGGCGCGTCCACCCACCGAGAGGGTGAGCCAGAGGGCTGTAAATAGGAAGAGTAGCTTTCTCCTCATAGGAAATGTTGTTTGATTTGGATAATTTGTATGCGATTATCGCTGGCAAAAGTAAGCCCTTGCCCCGGGCTTTTGCCCCCTATTAGGGATAAATCTCTGCAAATTACCTACCCTTAGGTAAGCCCTCCCCCGCCCGGGTTACGCTCCCTACCTAAAGATGGGGAGGCGCCTCCGAGAGCCACCCCCCTCGCCCCACCGCCATCCTTTTTCAGAGGCTTAGCCTTGCCTTTGATGGGACGCCCTACCTCAGCCAGAGCCCTCCCTCAAGGGCTGGGCACCACGCCCATCGGTCGCCCTAGGAGCGCCTCTCGGGGCGTGTCGTTTTAGCCCCCAAAGGCTCTAGGTTAGAGCCCCGAGGCGCTCTAGGTTAGAGCCCCGAGGCGCTCTAAGTTAAAGCCCTGGAGGGCTCTAACCTAAAGCCCTTGGGCGGTCTAACCTAGAGCGCTAAGGGGGGCAAACTTGGGGAGAAGAAGAGGTCTCCTCTTCTCTCTCTAGATGATGGGGGGTACAAAAGCCAAAGCCCTCAAGGCGAGCCGTCGCGGCTAGCCTGAGGGCTTCCCTTGTTGATAGCATTATGATAGAGCCGTCGTCGCAAGACTTGTCTCCCCAGGGGGAGACGGCACGAGCGCCGAGCGGGCTTCATCTACTGAGATGCGAGCCTCCACGGCCGGGGTATGGTGGCAGTCTTCCTCCATCGGTCTCTAGCCCTAGAGTGCTCCTGCTACGCTCGCCATATTCGCTTGCCTCGCCCCGTCTGTCTCATCTCGAGCCACTACTTGCCCGGGAGGGAGACTGGTCAGCTGGTTGGACAATCTCAGAGGTCTGGTAGGATGCTTGATGGCGAAGCTTTGAGGTCAGGTTTGGAATAGGTTGGATAATCGTTCGTTGGAATGCGTGCTTCTCTACGGCAAGCACCGATACCCTCGTCTTCGTTGCCAAAGGCTAATTGGTCCCAGGGGGCAATAGGCTCGTATGTCAAAACAGGAGAGACCACTACAAGAGCCCGCAAAGGCTCCTGCCCAAGCCTCGCCAGGATAGGAGACGGCACAAGGCACGCCCCCCAGATGGTAGGCCGGGGAATAGGAGAGTTGTACAAGGCATCTAAGCAAGAGGGAGGCGCTACAACACCCCAAGGAGTGGGGTCGTACTCGTCGCGTGATACCGCTGTCCCCGAGAGGTCGGGGAGGTATCTCCGATGCTTAGGCCAATCTTCTTCCCGAGATTGTGGCATCCGTCTGGTTACAGGTCTCCTGACTTGCGCCCTTCCCTCGGTGGCCTTCCCAGACTCTAGACGTCCAGTGGCTTCGTTCACCTCGGTGTGCACGCCCCCAAAGAGGCGAGGCACGGGACACTTACAGTAGCGGGTACTGCTTTGGATTTACACCAAATTCCCTTGCAGGGGGCACGCTAGCCCCCTTATAACCAGCGGTGCAAAGGTATAAGGCTTTTTTTAGTTGCCCAAAAGAAGTCTATTTTATTGCGATTTTGTAGGATAAGGGTGGAGAAAGTTTTTCTTTACGCCGGGCTCTGGGGGATGAGACTTGCCCCAAATAGCTGTATCTTTGTGGCCAGCAAAACGGCTAGGAGACGTCAAGATGAGCGTTGAGGTAGAGGTGTAGACAAAAGAAAGGAGCGGACTTCCCAGCCCACTCCAACCTATTAACCAAAACCTTAACTATGAAAAATCTTACATTTCCAAGAGCAAAAGTAGCATATATTTGGTACACCACCAAGAGCTGGTTAGGCAAAATCAGTATTTATCATTATTTTCTCAACAAACGGAATGACTACAGGACAGGGAGCGGACTCTAAATCCGCAGAGCGCCTAGGAGCCAAGGCCCTTCATATCGAGACCTACGGCTGCCAAATGAATGTGGCCGACAGCGAGGTCGTAGCCTCCATCATGCAGATGGACGGCTTCTACCTCACCGAAAACCCCGAGGAGGCCGACGCTATTTTCATCAACACCTGCTCGGTGCGCGACAACGCCGAGCAAAAGGTACTCGGCCGCATCGAGTACTATCGGAGCATACGCCGCAAGCACAAGCGCCAGCTCATCATCGGTGTGCTGGGCTGTATGGCCGAGCGCGTCAAGGACGAGCTCATCGACAAGCACGGCGTCGATCTCGTCGTGGGACCCGATAGCTACCTCGACCTACCCAACCTCGTAGGCGCGGTAGAGCGGGGCGAGAGAGCCATCAACGTGGAGCTCTCTACCAGCGAGACCTACAAGGACGTAATGCCTCTGAAGATGAGCGGCGTGCATATCTCGGGCTTCGTCTCTATCATGCGCGGTTGCAACAACTTCTGCTCCTACTGCATCGTGCCCTACACCCGTGGACGCGAGCGCTCCAGGGAGATAGAGAGTATCATCCGCGAGGTCAAGGACCTGGAGGCCAAGGGATATAGAGAGGTGACTCTGCTGGGGCAGAATGTCAATTCGTACAACTACAACGATGGCCAGCGCACCTACGACTTTGGAGACCTCCTCTCGGCTGTGGCGGAGGCCATCCCAGGGATGCGCATACGCTTCACCTCACCGCATCCCAAGGATATGGACGACAAGGCCATAGCCACCATGGCGCGCTACCCCAATATCTGCAAGCATATCCACTTGCCCGCCCAGAGTGGGAGCGACCGCATCCTCAAGTTTATGAAGCGTGGCTACACCCGAGCCTGGTACCTCAATCGGGTAGAGGCTATCCGAGCGGTGATGCCCGACTGCGCCATTAGCAGCGACCTGTTTTGTGGCTTCCACGATGAGACGGAGGAGGACTTTGCCGACACCCTCTCGCTGATGCGCGAGGTGGGGTACGACAGCTCGTTCATGTTCAAGTACAGCGAGCGCCCTGGTACCTATGCCGCCAAGTACCTGGCCGACAATGTCCCCGAGGACGTCAAGGTACGTCGCCTCTCGGAGATGATCGACGTGCAAAATCAGCTTTCGCTCGAGAGCAACCTACGCGATGTAGGGCGCACTGTCGAGGTGCTCGTCGAGGGCTTCAGCAAGCGCAGTCGCGACCAGCTCTTTGGCCGCACCCAGCAAAACAAGGTCGTGGTCTTTGACAAACAGGGCTACCGCATCGGCCAATACGTCGATGTGGTGGTAGAGAGCGCCACCAGCGCCACCCTCATTGGCAAGCCTGTGCGCCCTGCCGAGCCTAGGTCATAGCCCGCGGGCCAGAGCAAGATACACAAAGACTAGGGGCCAAGCTACCACGCGGTAGCTTGGCCCCTAGTCTTTGTCAGCCCTCTTACGAGGGATGGCTAGTGGGCATCACGCCAGTTTTTCCCAACGCCGATGCCGACCTCGAGGGGGATAGACAGCTCGGGGCAGGCCTGCTCCATCAGCGAGCGCACGATCCACTGGAGCTCGTCTAGTTCTTCGGGGTAGACGTTGAAATTAAGTTCGTCATGCACCTGGAGGATCATACGGCTACGCATCCCCCGGCAGTTCATCTCCTCGTGGATGCGTATCATAGCGACCTTGATGATGTCGGCAGCCGTCCCTTGCAAAGGGGCGTTGATGGCGTTGCGCTCGGCATAACCCCGCACAATAGCATTGGCGCTATTGATGTCGGGCAGGTAGCGCCTGCGTCCCATCAGGGTGGAGACATAGCCGTCGCGTCGAGCCTCTAGGACGACACGCTTCATATAGGCATCGACCCCTGGGTAAGAGGCGAAATAGCCCTGAATGAGACTGCTAGCCTCCTTGCGGGGGATGCCCAGGCGCTCGGCTAGGCCGAAGGCGCTGATGCCGTAGATGATGCCAAAGTTGGCCGTCTTGGCTCTGCGTCGCATCTCGGGCGTAACCTCCTCGAGGCTAATGCCGTTGATCTTGGCAGCCGTGGCCTGGTGGACGTCGTGCCCCAGGCGAAAGGCCTCGATGAGCGCCTGGTCTTGGCTAAAGTGAGCCATAAGCCTGAGCTCTATCTGGGAGTAGTCCGCACTGAGGATGAGGCACTCGTCATCGTGAGGGACAAAGGCCGCTCGTATAGCTTGGCCTCGTGGCGTGCGGATGGGGATGTTTTGGATATTGGGGTTGGTACTCGAGAGGCGTCCGGTGGCAGCGACCGTTTGGTTAAAGGTGGTATGCAACCGCCCATCCGCCCCCAGCATCTCGGGGAGGGCGTCGATATAGGTAGAGAGGAGCTTGCGCAGGGCTCGGTAGTCGAGAATGCCCTCGACGATAGGGTGCTTGCCACGTAGCTTCTCGAGCACCTCCTCGCCCGTGGAGTAGCCTCCAGCCTTAGTCTTCTTGCCCTGGGGCGTGATGCCGAGCTTGTCGAATAGGATCTCGCCCACCTGGCGCGGGCTATTGACGTTGAAGGGCTCGCCCGCCATCTCGTGTAGCTCGACCTCGGTGGCGCTCAGCTCCAGGCTAAGGGCTTGGCTCTGACGAGCTAGCTCCTCGACGTCGAGGCGTACGCCCTCACGCTCCATCTCCGCCAGCACCGGGATGAGGGGCATCTCGAGCCTATCCATCAAGGCGCGCTGCCCCCGCTCCTCCAGCCGGGGAGCAAAGTATTCGTAGAGGCGGTAGGTGATCAGGGCATCTTCGGCTGCATAAAACGCTAGGCGCTCCAGAGGTACCTGCCGCAGGTCGGCGGAGGAGGCTTTTTGAGGAGCCACCAGGGCCTCGAAGCTCAGCATCTCGTAGCCGAGGTAGCGCTGGGCTAGGGTATCCAGCCCGTGGTTCATATCGGGCATGAGGAGGTAGTGCGCCACCATCGTATCAAAGAGAGGCCCTCCGAGCTTAATACCATAGGAGCGTAGGATCTGAAGGTCGTACTTGATATTCTGGCCGATCTTGAGGCTCTGCCCCTCGAGCAAGGGGACGAGGGGGCGAAGGGTCTCCAGTACCTGGTCGCGCTCCTCGGGGAGGGGCAGGTAATAGGCCTCATCGCCATCAAGGGCAAAGCTCATCCCGACGAGCTCCGCGGTGAGGGCATCGAGCCCCGTCGTCTCGGTGTCGAAGGTCAGGTGAGGGCTCCGTAGCGCCTTAGCCACAAAGGCCTCGATGCGCTCGGGGCTATCCAAGAGGTGATGCACAAACGTTATCGCCTCATGGCTCGTAGGCATATCCTCCTCGCCTGTGGCGGGCTGAGAGGTGGGAGTAGCGCTTACCTGTGGCGAGGCAAAAAGGTCTAGCCCTTCGCCCTCCGCTGGCGAGGCGCTCTTGCTCTCGGCCCTGGCCTTGGCCTGCATGGCATTCAGACGCGAGAGCAGGGTTCTAAACTCCAGGTCGGTATAGATCTCCGCCAGCTTGTCCAGGTCTGCCTCTCGCCTGGCCATAGCCTCCAGGTCGAGCGTGATGGGCACCTCTGTACAGATGGTTGCCAGCTCTCGCGAGAGCAAAGCGTTGTCGCGCCCCTCGGTGAGGGCAGTGAGGATCTTGCCTTTTTGCTCGTGAGTATGCTCCAGCAGGTTGTCCAGGGAGCCGTATTGAGCTAGGAGCTTCTGTGCTGTCACAGGACCAATACCCTTGAGGCCAGGGAGGTTGTCGGCCGCATCGCCCACCATACCGAGGTAGTCTATCATCTGCTTCGGCGACTCAAGGCCAAACTGCTGGCAGACCTCGCTCTCGCCCCATTCCTCATAGCCTCCCCCACGCATAGGGCGGTACATCGAGATATGGGGGCTAACCAGCTGAGCATAGTCCTTGTCGGGTGTTACCATCAAGACATCCAGCCCAGCGCGCTCTCCCTGCTGGGCCAGCGTGCCGATGACGTCGTCGGCTTCGTAGCCAGCGACCTCGACGATGGGGATGCCATAGGCCTGGATAATAGCCTTGATATACGGCACGCCAAAGCGAATGGGCTCGGGGGTAGCCTCGCGTGTAGCCTTGTAGTCGGGGTATCGCTCGTGGCGAAAGGTACCCCCAGGCGGGTCGAAGGCTACGGCGATATACTCGGGGCGAGCATGATTGAGCAGTTCGCCCAAGGTATTGACGAACCCAAAGATGGCGCTGGTATTGCGCCCCCGGCTATCGAGTCTTGGGCGCTGAGCCATAGGATAGTAGCCCCGATAGATGAGGGCGTAGGCATCGAGGAGAAAGAGTCTAGGACGATACTGCATAGGACATATATGGATAGTTGGGCAGGGAGGCCTTAGCGCTCTCGGCTCCATCCACCGAGAGCCCGATTGCCATCCCCCTACGACCGCCCAAGGGTACTAATAGGCTACTCAACATAGGCTATCTAAAGCGCTTGAAAACGAGTGCAAGCATCCGAAAGAGCCCCTTGCGAAACCCTTGCGACACAGCGAAATAAACTCCTCCAAGCGTGAGCGAAAATACGACGGCAAAGACACCTGAATGCCCAAGTAACTCTAGTATCGTGTACTGCTCGAGAGCGAAGAAGCTATATAGCCACTTGCCCACTACGATGAATAGGATGGATATAACGGGGAACTTCACGAAGCCCTGCCAATACTCTCTGACTGGGCGGTGTAGTCCCTCACGGAAAAGGAAGATAGGTTTCCAAAGATGCACAAAGAGCACCTGACTAGTAATCGCTGCAACCAATATCCCCTCTAGCCCCCAATGTGCCCCCAGCAGGCAGGCGAGTACGATAAACACAACGCCCTCAGAGAGCGAAGCCCAAATGTCATGAAAGAGCTTATAGGCAACGTTATATGCATCGACAGTATCTCGCAGATTATTAAGGTAAAAGTAGGCACTCATAAGTATGAGCACAGCATCCGAAACGCGGTATTTGTCGCCCACCCAAATATCCATGACTTGGTGACCAAAGACAATAATACCTGCCGTGGCTATGGTAACGATGAACTGCCGTAGAGCAATCTGTTCCCAAAAGAAGCCTATGATCTTGTGAGGGATCCCCTCGGCAACCAAAGAGCCAATACCTGCTCTGATGCTCGAAATAGTAGCTCTAATGAGAAGACTCGCGCTGTTAGTCAGCGTACCATAGGTATTGTAGTTGCCGATGATGGTCAGTGTTGTGTAGGCAAACATGAGCATGGGACTGATATTCCACAAAGCTGTCGCAGCAAAGGAATGGACAACAATCTGTCCTGTGTGCTTGAGGAGTTCGGGATGCTTCTTGCGAAGTGCCCAGCCCTCACGGACGCGGGGCTTGAGCCATGGATACTCCTTGTGGATAACGTGCTCGAGCCATAGCACGCCTATGGCCGTCGAGATGACCTCCAAGGCCAAGAAGCATATATACCCCAGCTCTTTGCCGAGGTACGTCAGAGCCGCAACCTGCGAGACGACTTTGACGACCGAGACGACCTGGCTGACGCCTGCGAGTTTGTAACCCTTTTGATCGACTGAGAGCACCGCACTGCGATAGTTGAATAGATACCCCGCAATGGAGCTCCACAAAAACGATGCAAGCGTGGCGTATATATACCAGCTGGGTAGGCTCTCGTGCTTGAAAAGCTCCGAAGAGAAGAGCATGAATAGCCCCGTACAAACAACGAGAAACACCGCGACACGGCGGTAGAACCACCCCTGGATGGAAATAATCTCCGTAATGGCCTCATGATTGCGATCCTCCAAATGGCGATACATCGCGGCCCCTATGGCCACCCCCAGTCCTAGCTCAGCCAGGGACAGCGTTCCCAAGAAGCCCCCTATGGTCGATTGTAGACCGAGGGTATCGGCTCCGAGGGTATCGAGAAATACTTTCTTGGAGTATAGGGTTAGGACTACCCCCGCAAAGTAGGAGAGTAGGGAGACGGCGATGTTTTTGACGCTTTTGCTGGTTCGGCTCTCTGACATAAGCTATTGAAAGAGGGGACGAGGGCCAGGTCAGCCGACTATCTGCCTGGGGCTCTCCCTCCGATTTTATTGACGAAGGTACTTCTTTTTTTACCATCTACCCCTCTGCCCTGGCTCTCTACCCCTCGCTTACAGGGGCGGTGGAGGGGAGGGCCACGGCCTACAACTGGGGGAATATTCCCTCCTGGGAGAGGCTCAGTGGGTTAGGCTCGGAGCCCCCCGCTCAGAGGAGACTCTCGAGGGCTAGAGACCTCGCCCGAGCCCCAGGATAGCCGTCCTCAAAAAGGCAATGACTTAGACCGCCCAAGGGCTCTAGGTTAGAGCGTCCGAGGGCTTTACCTTAGAGCGTCTTGGGGCTCTAACCTAGAGCCCTTGGGCGGTCTAACTTAGCGGTGCTGACCGGCCTCAAGGGGAAGGGGGGGGGAGGGCATGGCTAGCGCGAGGCCTTGAGGCTAAGGGTCAGCAGGCGTCTGATCTAGTTGCGACGGGGGAGCTTAGGGCCCTTGGGGCAGAAGGCGACGAGGAGACTTGTGTGAATAGTTTGCAACTCTCTGCTCATAGAGAGATATTTAGGAGGGGGTTATGTTATAAATGTTGTAACCCTGGAGGGATTGTTATATAATCTTCGCAGAGGGGTATTGCAGAGAAAGATTATTTTATATATTTGCAGTATAAACGCTTAAAAGTTAGTAAGTGCGCCAGCCCCAATTTGGACTCGGTACACCTAGCATAGGAATACGAACTTAGACAGGACACAATTGTAGTAGAGAAGCCCCCTCTCGAGCCACACACAATAGCGCACTAGAGAGCGGGATCCACGCGGAGCTCTCGGCTTCTCACCAAAGGATAGAAACATCGTCATCTGCTGGCTCTCGGTCCAGGAGTGAGGCTTGCCCGATACCGGTAGGGGCGTAGCCGTCGCTCCCCCTCCAGAGCCTAGGGCTCTTGGCCCTTTCTCTCCCAGGAAGGCCTGCCACCATAGGCTATCCGTGCTCTCGGAGCTCCACCTAGCCCTTGTGGCTATCCCCGAGCTCCCTGCCCTCCAGCTCATCACGACACAAACGTCGCAACTCGTCTAGTGGTCTAGCCTATGGAATAGTTTGCGAGGCTATTACGATAGGCTTGGTTTTGCCTGCTAGCCCAGGGCTCTGCTCCAGGACGCGTGCGGGAGTTGCACCTTTTTGATAAACGTATCTTCACATCACCAGTTCTGCTCCGAGAGCCTTCCGCACACTCGATGGAGTAGGCTGACCCATTCTAATGCATCATTACTATGAGGAAAAATTACTACGCCTTGGGGCTTAGTCCTCTCGTACGTGCCGCTGCCCTCGTCCTCATCGGGATAGGGGCGACAGGCCTACAAGCCGCTACTGCCATGACGGCGGACGCAGAGGTACACGCAAGTCTCCAAGCTCGCAAGATCAAGGTTTCGGGTGTCGTCAAGGATGCCCAGGGCGAACCACTCATCGGCGTCAATGTCGTCGAGGAGGGCAACGCCACCAACGGGAGCATGACCGACCTGGATGGTCGCTTCTCCCTCACGGTTGGAGCCGATAGCAAGCTCGTCGTATCGTACGTTGGGTTCGAGAGCCAGCGCATCGCTGTCGCTGGGCGCACCTCGATCGACATTGTCATGAAGGAGGACACCCAGCTCCTGGGCGACCTCGTCGTCATCGGCTATGGTACGGTGCGCAAGGCTGACCTGGCAGGAGCTGTCTCGGTAGTGGACAACAAGGCCTTTAGGGATCAGCCCATCGTGCAGATCTCCGACGCTCTGCAAGGGCGCGTGTCGGGGGTACACGTAGAGAATAGTGGCGTGCCTGGCGGGAGTGTCAAGGTACGTGTGCGCGGAGCCAACTCGATCAACAAGAGCAACGACCCTCTGTACGTCGTCGATGGTATCGTGCGCGAGAGCGGTCTCGATGGGATTAGCCCCGAAGACATTCAGTCCATGCAGGTGCTCAAGGATGCCTCCTCTACCGCCATCTACGGAGCCCGTGGCTCCAACGGGGTTGTGATGATCACGACCAAGGGCGGACGAGCTGGGCAGAGCCAGGTGATCTTCGATGCTTCGGTCGGGGTGTCTAATGCCTACAAGACGTTTGACCTGCTCAACGCCTATGAGTACGCCCAGGCGCTGACGGCCGTCAATGGTACGGCGTTCTCTGCCGCTGAGATGGAGGCCTATCGCAATGGCACGGCTGGGGTAGACTGGCAGGATGCTATCCTGCGCACCGGGCTGACGCAAAACTACAAGGTGGCCTTCCTCGGCGGTACCGAGGCCACCCAGTACTACCTCTCGGGCAACTACGTTGGGCAAGAGGGGATCATCATCCACTCGAGCAACCGCCGCTACCAGGGACGCGTCAATGTCTCTACCAAGGTAACGCCTTGGTTGCAGGTGACGGCTGACGTCAATGCCTCGCACGGCGTGCGCCGGGGCAACGACTTCCTCTCAAGCAAGACCAACCCCATCTGGGCAGCCCTGACCTACTCGCCCAGCATGAGCGTGATGAACGACAAGGGCTTCTACAACCTCGACCCATACAGCTCGATTGCCCGCAACCCCATAGGCACGCTCGAGGCTGGTGACAAGGAGACGATGACGTCGATCGTTACGGGCCGCTTCGACCTCAAGTTTACCTTGGCCAAGGGGCTGACTTTCACCTCTACCAATGGTGTCGATTATCAAGATGCCAAGGGCTATACCTTCACCTCCAAGCGCGTAGAGGCGCAAAACAGCATGGCCAATAGCAACCCCTACCGCTTGATGCTACAGTCGTCCAACAACCTCACCTACCTAGGGCAGTGGGGCGACCACAACCTAACGGCTACGGGTGTCTATGAGGTAACGACCTCAGAGAACCGCAACCTGGCGATCACGGGGCGCAACCTCCTGACCGAGAGCGTGGGCTATTGGAATGTAGCTTTGGCCAAGACGCGCGACGCTAGCAATGGCTATACCCAGTGGGGACTAATGTCTTTTGTGGGGCGCGCCATGTACAACTATGCCGACCGCTACCTGCTGACGGCAACCTTCCGTGCTGACGGCTCTTCGCGTTTCTCTGGCAACAAGTGGGGCTATTTCCCCTCGCTGGCAGCAGCCTGGACGCTCAGCAACGAGCGCTTCATGCGCGATTTTACCGCCCTACAAAACATCAAGCTACGCGCCAGCTATGGGGTCGTGGGCAACCAGGCCATCAACCCCTACGAGACCCTCGGTCTGATGAAGCAGGTGGTAAACAACATGGGTACAACCAACGACTACACAGGCTATGCCGGTGTGGATGCTCCCCTGCCTAATCTGAGCTGGGAGAAGACCAAGCAGCTCGACCTGGGGCTGGAGTTTGCCCTCCTGGGTGGACGCCTCAGCGTAGGCATGGACTATTTCTACAAGCGTACGGTCGACGCCCTCCTGCGCAAGGCTCGCCCCGACTATATGGGCGGTGGACAGTACTGGGTAAACTCAGGCGAGATCAGCAACCGAGGCCTAGACCTATCGCTGACGGCTCATATCCTCGAGGGTAAGGACCTGCGCTGGAGCAGCACGATCAACGCGACCTACCTGCGCAACCGCGTAGAGAAGATGGCTGGCGGAGACAATGACTTCTTCTATGGCACGTCGCCCGCTCCTGGTATGGCCAACGAGGTGACCATCATCAAGCCAGGCGAATCGATCGGTTCGTTTTGGGGCTATGAATGGACGGGCCTCGACGAGAAGGGGCACGACACCTACCGCGACCTCGACGGCAATGGCAAGATAGATGGCTCTGACCGCAAGGTCATCGGCAAGGCTATTCCCGACTTTACTTTCGGGTGGAACAATACCTTGACCTACAAGAACTGGGACCTCAACATCTTCATCAATGGGTCCTTTGGTGCCTCTCGCCTCAACCTAGTTCGCTTTGCTATGGGGTCGGTAGTGCCTGACGCTAAGTTCGTTACCTTGCGCGAGGCTCACGAGCAAAACTTCGACAAGATCGGCCGTAGCTCAGAGTATGCGAGCCTGCTCAACCCCGGCACCAACAACCTGGCAGCCTCTAGCAAATGGCTCGAGAGGGCGGACTATATTCGTCTAGAAAATATCAGCCTCTCGTACAACCTGCCCAAGAGCGTAGCCAAGTTTGCTGACCTGCGCTTCACCCTCTCGGCACAAAACCTCCTCACCCTGACGAGCTACAAGGGCTACGACCCCGCTGGTAGCTCGGTATCACCTGGGGGCGATGTGGACAACTCGGCAGGGATAGACATGGGTGCCTACCCCACGCCTCGCACCATCACCTTCGGAGTACGTGTTAGCTTCTAGTAGCCTGTATCAACAAGACAAGACTAACGAATATGAATATCAAGAATATAGGGAGCGCTGCCCTGCTCCTGATGCTACTCGCCCTCTCGGGCTGTAAGGATATCCTCAACGAAGAGCCTAAGGGCAGGCCTACTCCGGATACGTTCTTCTCGACGCAGGAAGACCTGGACATGAGCCTCATCGCGCTCTACGATGCCATCAACGAGTCTCAGACACATGCTGAGCACTTCACCCCTCAGTGGCAGGGCGATGATCTCAGCACTACGGTCAAGAAAACGAAGTTTGCCGAGCCAGACCGCTTTGACGTACCCAATACCAACGCGGGTCTGAGCTACAACTGGGTAGCCCGCGGTGCCGTCATCCGTGCCGCCAACCTCATCATCAACGGAGCAGGTAAGACGCAGACCAGCCAGGACGAGATCAATATGGCCATCGGTAATGCCAAGTACTGGCGTGCCTATTCGCTCTTTTATCTAGTGCGCCTCTATGGGGCTATCCCCATGAACCTCGACAACGTCGTGGACGACTACACCCGTACGCCCTCGTCTGTCCAGGAGGTATATGCCCAGATCGAGAGCGACCTACTCGATGCCGAACGCCTATTGCCTACCAAGTACAGCGTAGCTCCTCGTCGCCTCTTTGACACGGATATATTCATCACCAAGCAGGCCGCCCAGGCGACCCTCTCGGCTGTGTATATGGCTATGGCTGGCTGGCCCATGAACAAAACCGAGCTATATGCCAAGGCCGCCGAAAAGGCCAAGCTTGTCATCGATGGCGAGAAGGCTGGGACCAACGAGTATATGCTCGAACCCGAGTTTAAGAACGTCTACTCCATGGGACACAACTATACCAAGGAGACGGTGGTCGGGATCAACTACTCTCCCTTTGTCGGAGCGTGGTGGAAGGATACCTGGATGTCGTCTTGTGCCATCTTCGAATCCGTGGGTGGCTGGAGCGATGCCTTTGGGGAGATCCGTTTCTGGAAGCGCTTCCCCGAGGGGCCTCGCAAGGACGCTGTCTATGCCCCCAAGATCCGCCTCAACGATGGTCAGCTCGTAGACTGGTGGCAGCTCAAGGCCGACGGCCAACCCCATGTGCCTGAGTATCACCCCATGTTTACGATCTTCGCCGTCAATGTCGATGCCAACAATGTCAATATCGATGCGCCCTTTGACTACACCAAGCCCATCAGCAGGCATATGACCAATGGGCACCGCCACCGCTTGATCCGCTACTCGGAAGTCCTCCTGTGGTATGCCGAGGCGATGGGGCGCAGTGGCAAGGTAGACGCTCTGGCCATGGAGTGCCTCAACCGCGTGCGTCAGCGTGCTGGTCTAGCTGCTCTCTCGGGGCTTACGCCCGAGCAGCTGGCTGAGGCCGCGTACGACGAGCACGGCTGGGAGGTCGCTGGCTATTGGGTGGCGATGGTTACGCGCCGAGCAGACCAGTTCCGCATGAACCGCCTCAAGGACACCTTCGCTGAGCGTGTGGGCAACAGCCCTGTGGAGATTGTCTCTGGTATCACGGCCAAGGAGCACATCGAGTACACCGAGAAGAGTTGGAAGGAGAGCATGATGTATATGCCCTACCCCTCGGCCGACGCTGCCAAGAACCCCAACCTGCGCCGCTAGCCTCCGCCCTCCCGCCCCAAGAGGCACCCTCTCGTGCCCTCTACCTTAGACGTAGCCTCGTGCTACGCTCTGGGGCATAGCCCAGTCGCCCCCTGTATGCCTTGACATTAGGCATACAGGGGGCGACAACTAATACCCACACCCTAGCTCCGTAGCCCTCTAGCCCTAGAGGGGTAGGCGTCGAGACCAAAGGGTGTAGATGACAAGGCTAGCGATGATGCCCCCCAGAGAGAGGACGTAGGAGAGGAACACTAACCCGAGGGTATTGCGCACGATAGCCCCCACGAGGCTACTGACTAGGCAAGCCCCCAGGGCGGCGATAGCCCCACGATACTTGAGGCGATCTCTCCTAGAGAGGGTGGCGCGCCTGGTGTACATATAGTAGAGGCATGCCAACAAGCCGATGATACTAGGGGAGGTGAAGATCCTATGCCAGCTCTCCCTAAGCAACGTAGAGAGGGTAGCGTTGAGGATGACCAGGGCGACAACTGCGATGAGGTCGCGGATGACTTTGCGCTCGGTGGGGGTGAGGGGGCTTTTCATACAACCTTATAGATAATTGGATGGGAAAATTCATTGGTTTCCCAGGTGCTAGGGGCAAAATTAGAAAATTCCCCGAGCCCCAGGACATTCGGAAAAATGTTACTTTTGCCTTGCCAAAACGATTTACCAATCTTACATTACTGCGTATATGCTAGAAGCAAAAAATCTGGTTAAGCGCTACGGCGATCATACCGCCCTCGATGGCCTTAACCTAAGGGTTGCCCCCGGCGACATCTTTTGCCTACTTGGGCAAAATGGAGCTGGCAAGACCACGACCATCAATATCTTCCTTGGCCTGCTGCAACCCACCTCGGGCGAGGCGCTCATCGACGGAACCAGTGTCTCCAACGACAGCGTGCGTAGCCACAGCATCGCCTATATCCCCGAGATCGTTCAGCTCTACACCGACCTGACGGGTGTGGAGAACCTCGACTTCTTTTGCCGCCTAGCGGGCAAACGCTACTCTCGTCGTCAGCTGACGGCGCTCCTAGAGCGCGTGCACCTACCCGAGACAGCCTGGGACAAGCGCCTAGGCGAGTACTCCAAAGGGATGAGCCAAAAGGTGGGTATCGCCATCGCTCTCGGCAAGCAGGCGCGCTATATCTTGATGGACGAGCCAACCTCGGGACTCGACCCCAAGGCTTGGGTGGAGTTTGTCGACCTCTGTCGCCAGTTAGGGCAGAGCGGTGTGGGCATCTTGATGGCGACCCACGATATATTCAACGCCGTAGGTATCGGTTCGCGTATCGGCATCATGCGCCAGGGGAAGCTGATCTACCAGTCTGACACCTCGAGTATCAGTGCCGAGGAGCTCCAGGCGCTCTACATCAAAACCATCTAGCCACTTACCCCAGGGGTATCTCTGTCGGTTTTTTCCCCTCTCCCACGCCTAGCCCAGCCCCTCAATGTGGAGGCACTGAGCCCGAGAGATGGAGCCTAGGCAGAGAGCCTTGCCCTCAACGAAACAAACCAAACAATAACCAATCATAGAGCAATGAAACATCTTCTCTCCCTCGTGCTACTCCTCGCCCTCTCGGGCGTCATGGGGGCACAGACCCTCATCAAGGGTATCGTCGTCGATACCGAAGACCATCCGATGCCTGGGGTGAATATTCGCCTCGAGCAAGCGGGCTCTCCTCGTGGAGGAGCCAGTACTGATGCGCACGGCGAGTTTCATTTTCACGCCTCGCGAGTGGGGCAGTATCAGCTGACGTTTTCCTTTGTGGGCTACACGACCAAGGTGCTACGCCTCGAGGTCAAGGATAGTCGTCCTATCGACCTAGGGCGTATCGTGCTCGAGGAGTCGCAGGAGCTCTTGCAGGCCGTCGAGATCGTAGGCCGTCTGCGTAGGGACTACAACAGCGACTACTCGTTCTCAGCCACCAAGGTAGCCGTCAAAAACAAGGACCTGCCCCAGATCGTTACCAGCATTACCAAGGAGCTCATACACGACCGCCAGGCCTACCAGCTCTCCGGGGCCGTCAAGGGCGCGAGCAGCGTAACGCAGGTGGGCTTCTACAACCACTTCAACATCCGTGGCGTTACCCAAAACCAGCAGGGACAAGTGCTCAATGGCATGCGTACCAACCAGTACTATTTCCTCCAGCCTCTGACCCAGCATATCGAGCGCGTGGAGGTCATCAAGGGGCCAGGCTCTATCACCCTCTCCTCTACCGACCCTGGGGGGACGGTCAATATGGTGACAAAGAAGCCCCTCTCGGAGACGCGCCGCGAGGTCAATGTCGGGGTGGGGAGCTTCAGCACGGTGCGTGCAGGCCTTGATTTCACGGGACCTATCAACCAGGACAAGACCCTCCTGTACCGCCTCAACGTGGCCTTGCAAGAGGCCAAGAGCTATCGCGACCTCGTGCGCAACGACGGCCTCCTGATCGTCCCCTCGCTGAGCTATATCCCCAACGATCGCACGGCCATCAATATCGAGCTGATATACAGCGATAGCCAGGGTAACCTCGACCGTGGCCAGCCCATCTTCGGCAAGGTAACCAGCCGTGCCGACCTCTACTCAACGCCTATCTCGACCAACCTGGCTGCCGTGGGCGACCACTTCCGCTCCAAGGAGTTGATAGCTACGACTAGCCTGACGCACCGCCTCTCTGACCGCCTGACCTTCAATGCGCAGTATATGAAGCAAACCTGGCAGGAGGATCTCCAGGAGCACCGCACCCATACCCTGGTCAAGGATGTCGATGGCAAGACCATCCCCAACCTCATCCTCATGCGCTACCAGGATAGGCGACAGTTTTGGAACACCGACAACCTCAATGCCTACCTCTCCTATGACTGGAAGCTGGGGCGCGCCAAGAATACCCTCGTCGTGGGCTACGACCTGGCACGTCTAGACAAGATCAAGGGCAATAGCCAAAATGGTGCCCGTGGCTATGTCGCCGGGGAGACCATCTCCTACAAGGGGACGACTATCCCTAAGCCTATGGTGGGCTTTTTTGATACCTCCGATCCCAAGCCTAATGTCGGCAACCCCAACGCCTATACCTTGACGCCCTATATCATCCCCGCTCAGCTGATCACCACGCACGGCCTGTATGTGCAGAGCCTCACGCAGTGGGGAGGGCTGACAGCACTCTTGAGCCTACGCCACGAGCGCTTCATCGACGAGCTCAACCCCGGAGCCTCAGGCGAGCGCATCGACCGCAATAGCGTTTGGCTCCCCCGCATCGGGCTGTCCTATGCCCTGAGCAAGGAGTGGAGCGTCTATGCCACCTACCTCGAGGGCTTCCAGCCCCAGGCTCATGCCGAGGGGATGATGGCCTACCCTGCCTATGACGGATCCATGTCGAGCGGAGGGCGGTCGCTCTCGGAGTTCAAACCCTTTGAGAGTAGCCTCATCGAGGCCGGGGTCAAGGCCGAGCTGATGGGCGGGCGCATCAAATCTACCCTCTCCCTATTCCAGATCGACCAGGACAACATCCTGGTGCAGGTCGAGGCCCCCAACGCCCCCGACGGCTACTCGTATGTCCAGCGTGGGTCTGATCGTAGCCGTGGCTTTGAGTGGGAGCTCTCGGGGCATATCCTGCCTCGCCTCCAGGTGAGCGCAGCATACAGCTATATAGATGCCTATATCAAGAGCGACCCTCGTCCCGACCAGGTGGGCAAGCGCAAGGAGGCCTCGCCCAAGCACTCGGCGAGCCTATGGGCCAAGTATGCTCTACCCGAGGCCAGCCTGCTCGGGGGGCTGTCTGTTGGGCTCGGCGTGCAGTATAGTGGGGACAAACTCGCCTGGTACGACCGCGAGCTCACCATCCCAGGCTATACGGTGCTGGATGGCGTCCTCTTCTATCAACCCAAGGGCAGCAGGCTAGAGCTCTCGCTCAAGGCGGGCAACCTGCTCAACAAGGTGTACTGGACGGGGGCAATCAATGCCCAGCGCATGTTCCCTGGTACGCCCCGCCACTTCATCCTCAGCACGACCTACCGCTTCTAATTCTTCACACCTTCGTATAGATGAATAGTTCGATCATCTGGACGACCTCGAGGCATCTACTGAGGCGTAAGTTCTTTACCCCAGGGGTGCTGTGCCTGCTGGCTCTGTACCTCCTCTCTCATGGTTATGTAACCTGGGAGCGGTGGCAGAGCTACCAGCATCAGAGAGAGATGCGCCTCGAGCGCCAGCGTGCCGACCGCGAGAGCTGGGAGAGCAACCCCGACAAGCACCCGCACCGCATGGCGCACTTTGGCGCGTTTGCCTTTCGCCAGCCCCACCCCTTGTCCATCTTTGACT
>JBGYQR010000206.1:0-2597 GCA_041839075.1 Porphyromonas sp. | reverse complement strand
GGGTCCTCCACTGAGCCATCACACGCTCTAGGTCATAACGCCTAGAGGCTTCGGCAGCCTTCGCCCCCATTTGATAGCGGAGCTCTGCATCCCCCATCAATCGAGACAAGCGTTCGGCAAAAGCATCTTGGTCATAGAGCCCAACCAAGAACCCATCCACGCCATCAGTAACAATATCCCGAGGGCCACACTGGCAGGAATAGGACACGATAGGCAATCCGACCGCCTGCGCCTCTATGAGCACCATCGGCAATCCCTCGTAGTGAGAGGTCAGAGCGTAGATAGCACTACGCTGATACTCCCTACGCATATCACGAGTAGCGGGAGAGAGGAAGACGCTCTCGGACAATCCTAGAGCAGTGACCTGAGCCTCCAGCTCAGTCCGCTGAGACCCATCGCCGTAAATCGTAAGGTGCCAGTCAGGATAGAGAGGAGATACCTTCGCCCAAATGTTGATGAGGTCAGCAAAGTTCTTTTGGTACTCGTAGCGACCGGCTGCTATCACACGCTTCTCGCCCAAGGAGGAGAGCTCTCCTCTCTCAAAAGGCAGAGGATTAGGAATAACCTCCATATTGGAGAGGTGCCCCCACAGGGCCTTATCCTCTTCAGTGAGGACAACGAATCGGTCGTATAGCCGCACAATTCGTTCGTCTCCTCTCATACGCCACAGATCTAGATAGCGCCAAAGCCCTCTGCGGCCATACTGCAAGCGCTTGAGCTTGGAGAAATGGTACTCGAGCACCTTGTGGCTACCATCCCGAAGACGAAGCACAACGCGCTCATCATTGCCAAACATCGACACCACGACATCCGGACGAAGCTCCTCTACGAGAGCGCTCAGCCTAGCATAGTGTCTACGCTGCTGGGTGAAGAAACCCAATACCTTACCCCACAGCGAACCATTAGACGCCTCGTAGTTGATACCCAGGTCATAGGTCTTGATCTGAGCATCCAATGGGAAGAATGGCTCTCTACCGCGCTGCTCGGTCGTAACGATAGCTATGTCATAACCACATGCAGCCAGGTAATTGGCCTTGCAGGAGAGGACCCGCTCCATTCCTCCCGAGTTATACAGCCCGGGGATGCAATACAATATCTTCATCAGAGAGATAACTTGGGAAGGTAATCGGCCTCGTCCTCATCCACAAAAGTATAGAGCAGTGCCCAAATAAAGAATGTATCCGTGGAGACCTTAGCCCATACAGCAAAATGTATCACTAAAAGGGCTACAAAGAGATAGCGATAACGGCGATAGCGGCTAATGAAGACATAGCCGTGATACAGGAAGAAAAAGGCGAACACAGAGAAGCCTACCAAACCCGAGTACAGGATAAAACGACAATAACCGATATCCGTACCATATATAAAACGCCCAAAAAGTCCCGTTCCAATGATCCAGCCCTTCAAAGTCTCTGGCCATTTCCACATCGTCTGCAAAACATCCGTCGAGTCTGTTCTCAGAGTACCTTGTTCTGCGTAGTTAAAGAATGCCTCAAAAGCAAAGCGAAACTGCTGGTAAAAGAATGGATCGGTGTTATACAAATAGACTGCGATAGGTATCGTCATAAGCAATATCCACCCAAAGGAAGTGTACATCTTGATGTTCTTCCCCGTGATCCTAAGGGTATAGATTTGCGTACTCATAATGATTGTAACCAGAGCAAGTAGCGTACCGACCGAGGTCGTGCGAGCAATCATGTTGCCAACAACGGCAATCAGTATCAGACAGATCATCAGAAAATAAAGTGCTCGAGAGCTACGGCGTACCTCATCATCAACGCACAAGACAAAGGCAATGAGAACCTGAGCTACGGCCATACGAATACCACCGACGTCAAGAGCACAACCAATACTGTAAAGACGATCTATCTCTTCCATATGCTCTCCTCCTTCGAATATACTATCGACGAACATCTTAACGAGAGGGACGTTATCGATAAGCACAGCGAGTAAGGCATGCGTAGCGCAAATCGAGGCAAGATAATAAGTCAAGAGTTTAATCGTCACCCGACCATGCGTATAACGAATAGCCCACGTAGCAACATAAGCCGAGCTAAGCCAGATCAAAGCTGTTGTTATATAATTGGCATACGAGAAGTCAAACTCATCATTGACCTCTACTGCAACAAGGTTTATCACAGAATACAATGCCGCTATCCCTAAGGCTCCAAACAGGTATTTATTCAGGTTATAGGAACGATAACGAATAAGATCGTATGCTAAAAGGAAAACACCAACCAGAGCTAAAAGATTCTTAGTGTTACTTGGAAGGTATGGAGAAAGCGCTGGAAAGTAAAAGAAGTTTACCACCAAGGCCGTAAAGAAGATCAAAAAATAACGCCCCATATAAATCAACTATTTGTAAAGGATACTATATAGTCTCTTCATGACTATCTCGTAGTACAAACGCACAAACCACCATTGCCTAAACCTAGCTGCCTGTTGTAATAGCCGTGTACGCCAAGAGAGCTCCTTGGCGTGTCCAATATACTCATTAGCTTCGGGCATCCAGTGTAGCCATCGATCATAATCAGCTTGCCTAGGAGAGATCAGCAGGGGCAACTTAAGCGAGAGCTTGAGCTGCTGCACAAGCGCAG
>JBGYQR010000205.1:0-4837 GCA_041839075.1 Porphyromonas sp. | reverse complement strand
TGGATACATAGCTTCTCGCCCTGGGACAGCTTATCCTCAGCGCCTCAGTGCCCATAGCCTATACCTGCAAAACGTGGTAGACCTAGGCGACTACTTCAAGCTGATGCTGGCAGGGCGCTACGATATTATTCGTTTCTCTCGCACGCTCAAAAATGACCTTGTTACCGACGGCGAGTGGGGATACACGCGCACGCAACCTTGGCATCACCTCGACAATACGTCTCTGACCTATCGCTTGGGGCTGGTGTACCTCCCCTCGAAGCAGGTCTCTGTGTATGGGTCGGTGGCTAACTTCTTTCAGCCCTATCGTACATTCTTTAATCCCAATGTTGTGTATATCAACGCTGAAGGGAAGAGGTTTGATCCCTCAGAGAGCAACGAGGTGTTTAAGCCTCAGGGAGGCTGGCAGGCGGAGCTAGGTAGTCGCTATCAGCTTGGCCACTCTCTGAGGGCGACGGCAGCTCTGTATTATATCAAACGTACCAATGAGACAAAGACGCTCGGGACCATCGTCGAGGATGGTACGAGCAAGACGATCACAGGCCAGGTAGGCTCCACGGTGTCCAAGGGGCTAGAGGTAGAGCTAGCCTACACGCCTAGTGAGCACTTTGACGTAAGCCTAGGATACACCTACACGCATGCTACCGTCAGTGGCATCGCTCCCAATGACTACTTGAATGTAGACCGAGACGAAGGGGTACAGCAACCATTTATCCCTCGGCATATGCTGATCTTGTCGGGGCGCTATGCTCCTCGTGCCCTTGGGCATAGGTTGGCGCTCAATTGGTCGGCCTCTTATACAGGGGAGATGAGTAGCAACCTCAGTCGGGACGTCTTGCTCGGGGACTACGCGCTGGTGGATATGAGCCTCTCCTATCACTTGTATAGTACGCTAACGCTCACCGCTACGCTCAACAATATCTTCGATACCGAGTACGCCACCTCGACGTTTGGTCGGCAGGTCATCCCCAGTATAGGGCGCAATTATAGCCTGGCGCTGACTTATAGCCTTTAGCTGTCCCAAGGGAATAGAGCTCTATGATTAAGTTACTAATGACCATCCACCGGGTCTTGGGGGTGGCTTTGAGCCTAGTCTTTGCGGTGTGGTTTATAACGGGCTTTGTGATGATCTATCATAACTTCCCCCGTATAACCGATGCAGAGCGTACAAGTGCTCTGCCCACCATAGAGCGCCCCGCGGATGCAAGGCTCGATAGTCTCGTGCGAGATCTGAAAGGGCACGAGTTGCTGAAGGCGGTGACTCTGAGAGCTGGAGAGAGGGGAGACTGGATCCTCGAGACTACCTCTCTCTCTGGGGAGCGCGCCTACTACCATGAGAGGCAGGGTGCCTCTCGTCAGCTCCCCGCTAGTGAGCGCTGGGCCTATGCACAGAGCTTTGTGTCAGCGCCGATACTTCGTGTAGATACTCTTACAGAGCTAGGGCGGTGGATCCCCTATGACTATCGCTTTGGAGCAGAGCTGCCTATCTATCGCTACTGCTATGCTGATGATGAGGCCACAGAGCTGTATATATCGAGCGTGTCCGCCGAGGGCGTACAGCTGACTACCCGTAGTACACGTTTTTGGGCTTGGGTAGGAGCTATCCCCCATTGGCTGTATATATACAATCTGCGCAACTACTCAGATGTGTGGCGCAGTGTTGTCATTGGGGTCTCTGGCATCGGTACGATAATGGCTCTCAGCGGACTGGTCGTAGGTATCAGGATGTGGTGGATAGGGCGCAAGAGGCGAGCCCTCAGCCCCTATCGTAAGCAGGTCTATCGATGGCACCATATCCTGGGCTATGCCTTTGGCCTGTTTGTCTGTACCTTCGCTTTCAGTGGTATGATGTCATTGCAAAAGGTCCCTCGCTGGCTCGTGCCGGTGGAGAACGAAGACTTGGCCAGTGCCCTCAAAACGAACCCTCTCAGCCTACATCCCTCAGATTTCCCGTTGCAATATAAGGAGGTGTTGGAGCGTTATAGGGGAAAAGTGAAGAGGCTGCAGTGGTTGAGCTTCGGAGAGATACCTCTCTATGGCCTAGAGCTGACCAGTGGGGAGCGCCTTGTCTTGCGTGCTGATGGCTCGGAGATAGTGCCCCTGGAGCTTAGTAGAGAAGAGGTGGAGGCGCGTGTCAAGGCCTTGTATCAAGAGCCTGTGCGCTTGTCGATAGAGCTGATTAGAGAGCAAGACAATTATTACTTGCACAAGCGCTATACACCAGCGTTGCCAGCATACAAGGTGATCGCTGATGATCCAGACGGGAGCTATTACTACATCGATATCCAGACGGGAGATAGTCGCTACTTTAATCGTAATGCTCGGGTACGCAAGTGGACCTATCAGGCTCTACATAGCTTCTCGGTCAAATGGTTGTTGGAGCGTCCCGTATTGTGGAATGCTCTGATGTGGACGGCGATGATAGCAGGCACGATAGTTTCCCTAACGGGTGTATGGCTGTCGGTTGGTTATCTCTCTCGCAAGCTCCGTCGCAAGCGTAAATAAGCTCAATCTGCCTGCCGTCCTGGGCGGGAGGAAGCCCAGGCGATACGTGGCCTCTCTCTTGGCTCCCCCTTGATTGGGGAGGTTAAGAGGGAGGTTGCGCTTGTCGAGTTGGTTCTGTTGTGCTTGGACACTCCGGTACGAGAACTTGCCAGAGGTGGTGGCTTTGGTTGCAGGGCTGGTTTAGTTAGCATTATTTATCTAATTTTGTGCCGTATCGTGCCCAGGCGTGTTGTCCCCAGCTGGGGAGTGGGCTCCTGGTAACGATAGCGCAGTAGACGATATTATATAGTATGAAGTATATATCCAAGGTCTTGCTACTAGGCGTGTCCCTGCTCGTGTCAGGGGTGGTGATGCCTAGTTGTGAGCGGAAGAAAGAGTTTGACCTAGAGGCGTATGTAGCAGAACCTCTGCAGATCAGTAGCTTCTCGATGAGCACCAGCCAGGAGGGGGTAGACCTCTCTGGATATTTCTTTGCCATCGCGCACTACGATGACGGAGGCGTTATCACCAACAGCCGTCCGCTTCCCTACAACCTCGATCTGACCCAAGTATCTCTGACGATACAGGCTAGCTCAGCCCTTACCAAGCTATATGTGGCGCTGGGTGACGGTGAGTATCAAGCCTACAAGAGCGGTGAGACCAAGCTAGACATCCCCCATACTGTCGATAAACTTCGTGTCAAGGTCGAGCTCCCCAGTGGATCGACAACCACGGATACCAGCCTGGCCTCCTATATATATACGGTACAGCTGACGCGCTACCAGTACGACCCCCGTACTATCTCCTGGGAGAGTGCAACGTCTCCCTCGGGGGCTATGCTCCCTGGCTCAGGGACTTCGGGCGTGGTGGCCTATGGTGATGGACATCTATTCTACGACGCTACGACGGGGCAATGCTACCAGGTGAGCTACTCCGAGGTAGGTGTCCCCAGCATTACAGCCCTCTCCCTTGGAGGGATACCCACGGGCGAGCATATCACGACGCTCGCAGAGGGTGATGGCGTGATATATGCCCTGACGGATCAGGGCGATCTCTATAAGCTCTCGGCAAACACCTGGCAGGCTCTCGGCCTGGGACGGGAGGTGGAGAGCCTGCTGGCGGTAGTGCCTACGGGGCGTACGGGCGTTGAGCCTGTGCTCTCACTCCTCTTGGCGGGAGATACGCCAACCTTCGCCTCCTATGTGGGCGGTGAGCTGACGACCTACCAGGAGGCTGTGCCAGAGCATTTCCCCCGCAAGGGCGACTACTGCCGCGCGTTTGTGTCCACCAAGAGCTATGTCGGCAGCAGTGCTACCATGCTCGCAACCAGCTACTCCAATGGCAAGCTCTATCGTACGACCTGGTACTTCACCGCCAAGAGTAAGGGGTGGATGCCTGTGGCTAGCCAGGAGGTGGAGTCGGCCGAGCTATCGGGAACAGCCTTCCTGGTGAGCGAAGGCATCTACTACCGCCTGGAGGCCACGCCTACGGGGCTTGTGGTCTTGGCAAGCGAAGATGCTAAGACCTGGACGGATGGAGAGGAGCAGTCTCTCGGAGACCTTGACCTAACTACACTCGCAGGACGCAATATATTGGCCTGGTCGACCTCGGCCAATACTATCGCCCTACTCTCGGGCGTTGGTAATACAGGAGCTACCTCCGTAGCCCTATGGCTAGGTACCCCCTTGCGTAACGTAACGCAGTAAAATTGGAGCCCCCGCCCCTGATCCCTAGTGGTCTAGGGGGTGGTAGTAGATAACGTATATACAGATGACAGATACTCGTCTAGCTCTCCCAGAGGGCTTCGTACCACCCAAGCACATTGCTATCATCATGGACGGCAATGGGCGCTGGGCCAAGCAACGTGGTCTCCCCCGCACAGATGGGCACATCAAGGGGCAGGAGGCTTTGCGTAGAACCCTAAGAGCCGCAGCTGACCTCGGCGTCCAGGTGCTGACAGCCTATGCCTTCAGTACCGAAAACTGGAACCGCCCCGAAGAGGAAGTCGCCGCCCTAATGGGGCTCCTGGTGCAGAGCCTACACCAAGAGACGAGCGATCTACTTAGGGACAACGTGCGCCTCATGGCTATCGGAGACCTGACGAGACTGCCCCACGAGGCTCGTCTATGCCTCGAGGACTCGATGACACGTACGGCTCACTGCACGGGTATTACGCTGGTCATCGCCCTGAGCTACTCCTCACGAGATGAGCTACGCAGAGCTTTCGTGCGCCTAGCCGAAGAGGTCGAGGACGAGCTCCTGTCGCCTACGGAGATTACCGAGGAGGTCATCGATAGGAGCCTCGATACGGCCTCGCTCCCTCCCCTAGACCTCCTGATCCGCACAGGTGGTG
>JBGYQR010000204.1:0-5698 GCA_041839075.1 Porphyromonas sp. | reverse complement strand
CTCCAGGCAACAGCTGTGGGGATCAAGCATAATATCAAGGAAAATATTCGTTTCTCAGTAGAGCTCTCGGGGCATGATACTAAGGCTCAGTACGAAATACTCAAACCTCAGCTGACAGCCCTCTCCGGCGTGCGCGCAGTGGAGTATATAGATGCTGACGATGCTGCTCGAGAGCTGGGCAAGCAACTTGGCGAAAATCCCGTCGATGTACTCGGCTACAACCCACTGAGCTCTGTATTGCAGCTCTCTCTACAATCAGAGTACATTCAGCCCGATAGTTTGCTACGCCTAGAGCGCCAGCTCAGTATGCTGGGTATAGATGCCAAGCTAGACTACAAGCAAGATCTCCTAGACAGTATAGAGGCCAATACCCAGCGTATCTCGTGGGGGCTGTGGGCTTTGCTATTGGTGCAGGTGCTTTTTGCCTATATACAGATCAGCAATACCACGCGCCTAATGATCTATGCCGATAGGCTCAAGATACGGACGCTTACACTTGTGGGAGCTAGCTCGTGGTTTGTGCGCCGTCCTATCGTAGGGCGCAGCCTCCTGGATGCCATGGTGGCTTGGGTGGTGAGTGTAGACCTACTCGCCCTGGCGATATGGGGCGTGGACAAGACACTAGGGGTCAATCTATACCACCTCATCAGTACACCCAACCTCCTGCTGGCTTTAGGCGCTCTCGCTCTAGTGGCGGTGCTGAGCTGTGCTATCACCTCATGGCGGGCGACCTTGCGCTATATCCGCATGGATGGGGGCAAGATACATTTGGTTTAATCAACGAGGATGGCCGAGTGGCAATGGTCGCTCTCTTGCTTAACGAAACAATAGACTATGCTATATTCTAAGAATAACTACATCCTGATGGCCAGCAGTATGGCCATTATCATCATCGGCTTCTTGCTGATGTCTGGGGGCGGATCTGACGACCCTAATACGTTCAATCCTGAGATATTCTCCGTCCGCCGTACGATGGTAGCTCCGCTGGTATGCCTTGTGGGCTTCATCTTGATGGTCTATGCTATTCTGGCCAGACCAACCAAGAGGGGAGCATCTGACACAGAAGACCTAAAGGCGCCCTCAGATAAATAGTACCGAGCGTATGACGATATTGGAGAGCCTCGTCCTGGCCGTGGTCGAGGGGCTTACAGAGTTTCTCCCCGTATCCTCTACGGGGCACATGATGCTGGCACAAGGCATCATGAATATGGAGAGTACAGCTTATCTAAAGGCCTTCACCGTCATGATCCAGTTTGGTACAATACTCTCGGTGTTGTGCTTCTATTGGAGACGCTTCTTGCCGACTGCAAACCAAGAGGCCAATAGCTATGGGCTAGCTGGGATCAACCTATACCTCATGATGCTGATAGGCTGCTTGCCCGCAGCGCTACTAGGCGTCCTACTCGAGGACTATATAGATGCTATGCTGGGTAACCTGTGGGTTGTGGTGGTGATGCTCTTTGTCGGTGGGGTTGTCATGATCTATATGGATAGTCGGTTTGTCAATGCCAATCCCAAAAACGTAACGCCTAGGCGAGCAGTGCTAGTAGGACTATTCCAATGTATCGCTATGATACCAGGCGTGTCTCGCTCGATGGCCACGATCTTTGGAGGTATGCAACAGGGGCTTACTCGTGCTCAGGCGGCAGAGTTTTCATTCTTCTTAGCCATACCAACGATGTTTGGCGCCACCATCCTCAAGGGGTACAAGCTCTACAAAGAGTTTGGTCTAGAGATCTTTGCTGACAATTGGCAGACGCTACTCATCGGCAATGTCGTAGGCTTCCTGGTAGCTCTTGTGGCCATTAAATCTTTTGTTGGCTTTGTCAGCCGCTATGGCTTCAAGCTCTTTGGCTACTATCGTATCATCGTGGCAATAATCTTTGCCGTCTTGATGCTGGCGGGCGTTCCCATACAGCTGTTGTAGGCAGAGCATAGAGTATGAAGCATATTACTCAGCCACTTGACCTCCAGGCCGGAGCTACGGTGTATATCGATAAGCCATTGAGGTGGAGTAGCTTTGCCCTAGTCAATAAGTTTCGATATCTAGCCTCTCAGCACCTAGGAGTCAAGCGTGTCAAGGTCGGACATGCAGGTACACTCGACCCTTTGGCTTCGGGTGTGATGATCCTCTGCACTGGTAAGAATACCAAGCAGATAGACGCATTGCAGCAAGGCGTCAAGGAGTATGTGGCGGATATTTATCTCGGTGCCACGACGCCCTCCTTTGACCTCGAGAGCCAGGTCGATGCAACCTACCCAGTGGAGCATATCACGCGAGAGCTAATAGAGACCGTGCTCCCTAGATTTGTGGGAGAGATAGAGCAGGTACCACCAGTATTCTCGGCCTGTAAGATAGAGGGGCGTAGAGCCTACGATATGGCGCGCCGAGGCGAAGAGGTAGAGCTTGCTGCCAAGCGCATTACCATCCACGAGCTGGAGCTGCTCTCATATGACGCTCCACATCACCTCTGTGTGCGGGTGCTCTGTGGCAAGGGGACGTATATCCGCTCGCTGGCTAGAGACTTGGGTGTTGCGCTGGGCTCGGGAGCACATCTGGTGGGGCTTAAACGTACTCGAGTAGGGGAGGCACGACTAGAGGATTGCATCACGCTCGAGGATATACCCTCTTGGCTGGAGAGGTATGTGGCTCCAGCTACTCAACAAACAGAATAATAACGACAAACTAAATAATAGGACAATGAAACTATCGCAGTTTGCAATCAAACTTCCAGACAACCTAATCGCCAAGAAGCCAGCGCGCTTTCGTGACGAGTCGCGCCTGATGGTACTACACCGCGGGACGGGAGAGATAGAGCATCGCGTCTTCAAGGACGTGTTGGAGTATTTCTCCAAGGATGATGTGTTTGTCTTCAACAACACACGAGTCTTCCCCGCTCGCCTCTATGGAAACAAGGAGAAGACAGGTGCCGAGATCGAGGTCTTCTTGCTGCGCGAGCTCAATGAGCAGTCGCGTCTATGGGATGTGCTGGTAGATCCAGCCCGCAAGATACGTATTGGCAACAAGCTCTATTTTGGCGAAGACGATAGCCTGGTGGCAGAGGTCATCGACAATACTACCTCTCGAGGGCGTACGTTGCGCTTCCTCTTTGATGGTTCGCATGAAGAGTTTCGCCAGGTACTCTTCTCGATGGGCGAGACACCTCTGCCTAAGTATATGGATCGTAAGCCTGTGGCGGATGATGTGGAGCGGTACCAAACCCTCTTTGCCGAAGTCGAGGGAGCAGTCGTAGCTCCTGCCTCCAACCTACACTTCAGCCGAGAGCTTCTCAAGAGGATGGAGATCTACGATATTCATAAGGCTTTCTTGACCGTGCACAATGGACTAGGCAACTACCGAGATATTGACGTAGAGGATCTTACCAAGCACAAGATGGAGAGCGAGCAGATGATCGTCCCCTCGGACTGCTGTGAGGTGGTCAATGCTGCACGCCGATCGGGCAACAAGGTTTGTGCTGTTGGTACAGCTACACTACGCGCTATCGAGTCGGCCAGTGGTACGGATGGTTTGCTCAAGGAGTTTGATGGCTGGACCAACCGCTTCATCTTCCCCCCGTATGAGTTTTCTGTCCCCTCGGCACTGATTACCAACTTCCACATGTCCAAGTCTACGCTCCTGATGATGACGGCAGCCTTTGGCAATTATGACCATGTGATGAAGGCCTATGAGGTTGCTATCTCAGAGAAGTACCGCTTCGGAGCGTATGGCGATGCTATGCTGATCATCTAGACCATGCCTCTAGTTTACCTAGCCCTAGGGAGCAATATGGGCGATCGCCATCGCTATCTCGATGAAGCTACGGCTCTCATCGTAGAGCTAGTGGGGCAAGTGGTGGCGACATCTAAAAGATACGAGACGGAGCCCGTGGGCTTCGTCTCGTCCTCGCTTTTTGTAAACGCTGTATTGGCTGTTGATACTCTCCTGGCACCAATGGCTCTGCTCACTAAGACCCAAGAGATAGAGCGCATCCTAGGGCGCCAGCGCAAGAGTGTCGCGGGGCAGTATCACGATCGTCCTATTGACCTGGATATATTGCTCTATGCAGACTACCGCTACGACTCTCCAGTGCTCACGATCCCGCATCCAAGGATGTGCGAGCGGAGGTTTGTCCTTGAGCCCTTGGCCGAGCTAGCACCAGACTTGCTCCACCCTAAGCTCCGAGTGCCGGTAGCGGTACTCCTAGAGGCACAAAAGACTAGCCCCACTCCAATCTAGGAGCGGGGCTAGTCTTTTGTACTGATGTAGGCTCTAGAGAGATAGACCAAGACGTAGAGCTGTGCCACTCTTGCCATGGCCGATAGGTCGTCCCCAATAGATACCGAACCTTAGGGTTTGTCCAAAGCCCCATGAGTAGCCTGCCTCTAGATAGGGAGCCGTGCCCGTTTGCATCAGATATTTGATGGAGATCCTCTCACTGCCGTAGCGCATCAGCCTGATAGGTAGTCTGTTGATAAGTAGTCGAGGTGTCTCGTAGCCTAGCCTGAAGATGCTATAAGCTCTAGCGGATATTGCCGTATAGGCTGGTAGGGTATGGAAGCCCAGTGTACCCTCAGGCGGTAGGGCAATCAAGCTGTTGCTCCCTTTGAGGTACTGCATGCGCTCAGGAGTGATACGTGCCTTGTAGGGGTATACTCCCAGAGATAGGTGGTAAGAGAGAAAATCATCGAGATAGCGTCTGAGCCTCAACCTCTGCCATACATGAGCTTGTACGAGGGTATATCTACTGCCTTGCTCTGATGAGCTATATGCCCCCTGGGTATGTAAGGCAAAGACAGGACTACGCTCGCCAAGTCTGTCGTAGCGTAGGTAGCCCGTACTACTGCGCGTATGATAGGGGCGAGGTACCCATTGTAGTTGTACGTCGGCAACTAGGGTAGAGCTCTTGGGTACAGGGATAAATCCTCCCTGGAGTACATTTACCTCTGCGATACCCCAGCTTAGAGTGGGGGGACGTTGTAGTCCTAGGCTCTTGAAACGATCGTATGCCCTCAAAGACTGGCTGTGCTCATAGCTGAGGCTCCCTGTGATGGACAGGGCAGGGGAGAGTATAATGGCACCTGATAAGCGGGCGTAGTGTCTGTCATACAAACTGAGATAGCCCGAGCCAGATAGTAGCATGCCAATACTATTGACCTTGTGCATATTGATCCCTTCGTGAGCAAGGTCTTCTGTCGAGCGTCCAGCCTCGAGCTTGAGAGATACATTTTTGTTAGGATTGGGGAGCCATTCTAATCCAGTGTGCCATAGCCAAGCCTTGCGTCCTTGGGCATAGGATGCTCCTAGATCAGCAATCCATAGAGACCTAGTGCCCTCCTTGGTCGTGAGAGGCGTATAGCGCCGGAGACTAATCATCGTACCCAGACGTAGACGGTCAGCAGAGTTGTATCCAGCGAAAGCCTCAGAGAGCATACTGCGCTTGACATCTAGGCGGTATTTCCCCTTTTGATAGATTGTGCCTCCGGTGATGAGTTTGACAGGAAGCTCTAGAGGGCGAAGCTGTCTCTCGGCAGGCTGGTGTTGCGACCTCTCTTCGTCGGGGATACTACCTCTATCGCTAGAGGCCTGCTTGGTACTCCGCTTTGCCCACTCCCGAGTGAGCGAGTCTTGTATGGCAAAGCTCAGCTCCTCTTGTGGATTCATCGGGATGGGACTGATCTCTGCCCAGTAGCCACTCGT
>JBGYQR010000203.1:0-24109 GCA_041839075.1 Porphyromonas sp. | reverse complement strand
TATAGGTGAGGGGGCCATACAATCCTCTCTAGAGAGGTAGACTGGCTAGGTATTATTGACTATCTTTGCCAGCAGATTGATTACACCATCACAATATGATAGACAGAAGTCAGCTTAATAAGGTGCTCCTGCTCGGGTCAGGGGCGCTCAAGATAGGCGAAGCGGGAGAATTTGACTACTCTGGTTCGCAGGCGCTCAAGGCTCTCAAAGAAGAGGGTATCCGCACTATCCTTGTTAATCCCAATATCGCTACGGTACAGACCTCCGAAGGCATTGCAGATGAGATTTACTTTCTCCCTGTGACGCCTTTTTTTATAGAGAAGGTCATCGAGCGCGAGCGTCCCGAGGGGATACTGCTGGCCTTTGGCGGGCAGACGGCGCTCAACTGCGGCGTTGCCCTACATCAGAGTGGTGTATTGGAGAAGTATGGGGTGCGTGTACTCGGTACGCAGGTCGAGGCGATCATGAATACCGAAGACCGAGACCTATTCGCGCGCAAGCTAGATGAGATCAACGTCAAGACCATCCAAAGCCATGCGGTAGAGACCCTCGAGGACGCTCGTCGTGCGGCTGCAGATCTAGGCTATCCCATCATCATACGCGCGGCCTATGCCCTAGGGGGCTTGGGCAGTGGCTTCTGTGACAACGAGGCAGAGCTCGATGAGCTGTGCTCGAAGGCCTTTTCCTTTAGCCCTCAGGTGCTCGTAGAGAAGAGCCTCAAGGGTTGGAAGGAGGTGGAGTACGAGGTCGTAAGAGACCGCTACGACAACTGCATCACGGTGTGTAATATGGAAAACTTTGACCCCCTCGGCATCCATACCGGGGAGAGCATCGTCATCGCTCCATCGCAGACCCTCACCAACGATGAGTTTCATATGCTTCGCGAGATTGCCATCCGCATCGTGCGCCACATCGGCATCGTCGGGGAGTGTAATGTGCAGTATGCCCTCGACCCCGAGAGTC
Organism: Porphyromonas sp.; assembly: GCA_041839075.1. GTDB lineage: Bacteria > Bacteroidota > Bacteroidia > Bacteroidales > Porphyromonadaceae > Porphyromonas. Next base: position 23,146 of record JBGYQR010000203.1, on the reverse strand, counting down.
AGGACTACCGCGTCATCGAGGTCAATGCTCGTCTCTCGCGTAGCTCTGCACTTGCCTCTAAGGCCACGGGCTACCCATTGGCTTTTGTCGCCGCCAAGCTAGGGCTCGGCTATGGGCTATACGAACTCAAAAACTCCGTAACCCGCACGACACCAGCTTTCTTTGAGCCAGCGCTCGACTACGTGGTCTGCAAGATACCTCGCTGGGACCTGGCCAAGTTTCATGGCGTGTCGCGCGAGATTGGCTCTAGCATGAAGAGCGTAGGCGAGATCATGGCCATTGGGCGCAACTTCGAGGAGGCTATCCAAAAGGGGCTACGTATGATTGGCCAAGGGCTACACGGCTTTGTCGGCAATCGCGAGCATCATATAGCTGACCTCGATACGGCTTTGCGCCAGCCTACCGATACGCGTATCGTGGCCGTCAGCCAGGCGATGGAGGCGGGCTATTCGGTTGAGGATATTTACCAGCTGACCAAGATAGATCGTTGGTTCCTCGGCCGCCTCTATGACATTAGGCAAACCTCGGTGGCGCTCTCGGAGCATGGCGCTCTAGAGACCATCTCGCCGGAGTTGCTACGCCGAGCCAAGCGCCAGGGATTCTCTGACTTCCAGATTGGGCGCTTCGTCTTGGGCGATAAGCTCCGGGGCAATGATGCGGCACTCGCTGCACGTGCCTACCGCAAGCAACTCGGTATCACTCCTGTCGTTAAGCAGATCGACACCCTGGCGGCGGAGTACCCAGCCGAGACCAACTACCTCTACCTAACCTATGGGGGGGAAGTCAATGATATTACCTACGAGGGCGATGGACGCTCGGTAGTCGTACTCGGCTCGGGCGTGTATCGTATCGGTAGCTCGGTGGAGTTTGACTGGTGCGGGGTCAATGCCCTGGGCACTATTCGCAAGGAGGGCTACCGCTCGGTGATGATCAACTACAACCCCGAGACCGTCAGCACCGACTACGACGTTACTGACCGCTTGTACTTTGACGAACTGAGCTACGAGCGCGTGATGGACATCCTCGAGCTCGAGACCCCCAAGGGCGTTATTGTCTCTACGGGCGGGCAGATCCCCAACAACCTGGCCATGCGTCTGCACGAGGCCTCAGTGCCCATCTTGGGAACGCAAGCTACCTCGATCGACAATGCCGAGGATAGGCACAAGTTTAGTGCCATGCTCGATAGGCTCGGTATCGACCAGCCCCGCTGGCAGGAGCTCTCTAGCCTGGAGGACATCGATCGCTTCGTCCAGGAGGTGGGTTTCCCCGTGCTGGTGCGTCCTAGCTACGTGCTCTCTGGTGCGGCCATGAATGTCTGCTCCAACGAAGATGAGCTACGCCGCTTCCTTGAGCTAGCGGCTAATGTCTCCAAGGAGCACCCTGTGGTGGTGAGCCAGTTTATCGAGCATGCCAAGGAGGTCGAGGTAGATGCTGTGGCTCGCAACGGGGAGATTATTGTCTACGCCATTAGCGAGCATATCGAGTTCGCAGGGGTACACTCGGGTGATGCCACCATTCAGTTCCCCGGGCAGAAGCTCTACGTCGAGACGGTAAGGCGCATCAAGCGTATCTCGCGCCAGATTGCCGAGGCGCTCAAGATCTCGGGACCGTTTAACATTCAATTCCTGGCCAAGGGTAATGAGATTAAGGTTATCGAGTGTAACCTACGAGCCTCGCGTAGCTTCCCCTTCGTTAGCAAGGTGCTCAAGATTAACTTTATCGATATTGCCACGCGCATCATGCTTGGCCTCCCTGTGGAGAAGCCCGAGAAGAATGCCTTTGACCTCGACTATGTGGGGATCAAGGCCTCGCAGTTCTCCTTTGCGCGCCTGCAAAAAGCTGACCCCGTGCTTGGCGTGGATATGATGTCTACGGGCGAAGTGGGGTGTATAGGTGATGATACCAACGAAGCCGTGCTCAAGAGTATGCTCTCGGTGGGCTATCGCGTGCCCCAGCGCAGTGTCCTACTCTCGACGGGGGGCTACAAGCAGAAGGTAGATATGCTCGACTCGGCTCGCCTCTTGCACCAGCAGGGCTACCAGCTCTATGCTACGCAGGGGACGCACGATATGCTGGCCGAGAATGGTATCCCCTCGACGCTCGTTTTCTGGCCCAGTGATGAGGGGAAGACGCCTCAGGCTCTGACCCTACTGCACGAGCGCAAGATTGATATGGTGATCAATATCAACAAGAACCTCACCACCCGCGAGCTCACCAATGGCTACCGCTTGCGTCGTGCGGCCATCGACCTCAACATCCCATTGCTTACTAATGCTCGCCTAGCGGCGGCCTTCATCACTGCTTTTTGTAGCGTGCCTCTCGAGAGCCTACCTATCAAGCCCTGGAGTGCGTACAAGTAGTTTGCTTTAGAGCCCCCTCCCTTTACCCTAGCCTAGGTGTACGTCCTCCTCTCCGAGGGCTACGCCTAGGCTAGAGCTATTTTGGAGAGTACAGCCAGAGGTGTAGGCGTAGGCTTGGGGATAGAGGCAGTCGAATTATATATTCCGAATAATTTCCTCTACCTTTGTTGTACATAAGTTGTACAACAATGGAGATAATAACGATCACAGCTTCCGAGTTTAGAGCCAACCAACGGAGGTACTTTGAGCTGGCAGAGAAAACCCCCATCTACATTACTAGGTCGGGGAGGGCACCTATTATGCTCAGTGTACCTCAGATGGCGCAGGTTACTGAGGCCGAGCTCAAAGCGATACAAAGCGGACTAGAGGACATCAGGGCTGGGCGTACTACCGAGGTTGATGTAGATAATCTATGGGGCAGTATTCTGTAGAGATCACTCGGGAAGCTAGGGAACACCTAAGAGCCATCCAAAAATCGGGGAATAAGGCTCTGATGAAAAAGGTAGAGAAGCTCTTCCGTGAATTGGCAGAGCATCCTCGGGAAGGGGTAGGTAGACCCGAAATGCTCAAGTATGAGCTATCGAATATATGGTCTAGACGGATAGACCAGCGACACAGACTTCTCTATACCATCGAGGACGAGGTCGTGCGCGTCATTGTGCTCTCGATGCTGTCGCACTATGGCGACAAGTAGACTGAGGGTGCTCCCCCTTGGCTGTGAAGCCAACTCTGCTCTGTTGGCTTCACCCTGTCACCTCAAGGGATATTCGTAAGCGGAAGTATTATGGTTTGGCTGGATATAGCGATATATATTGTCTTGGGTTGGGCGATCGTCAGCGGGCTGTGGACGGGCGCTATTAGGCGTGTCGTCTTCGTTGCCTGTTTCCTGGTGGCACTCTCGGAGGGCTGGCGCCTGAGCCCTTGGGTGCAGTATGAGCTCTTGCCCTGGCTAGATGTAGCGCCCGAGGATATAGCTCCTTGGCTTGTGGTGATCCTCTCGTCGGTGCTCATATTCCTGGTGCTGTACATGATTGGGCGCCTGCTTACCTCTGTGCTGGAGCGTGGTGCTATTGGCCTCATCAATCGTTTGGCTGGAGCCGTGCTGAGCCTCATCATTGCCATCTATGGTATGGGGATGCTCTTCAGCTTCGTTGAGGTTGTGCTGCCCATTCGTGCGCCTAGGGATGGTGAGCACAGGGAGGTTACCGACGTTCGCCTGCGTAGTTCGCTCTATGCGCCTATCAAGGCCTCTATTGCTGATATTGATAAGCTCAGGGCGCGGGCGGAGGAGCTTCGTTTGGGCGGGGAGTAGCGTTTTTCTCTCTTGGGGCTATTGCTATATTCAAAAAGTTACTTACCTTTGCAGAGCAAAAGGGGGAGAGCCCCTAGAGTAATTGTTAGATGGTGATTATAGCTCAGTTGGTTAGAGCGTCGGATTGTGGTTCCGAAGGTCGTGGGTTCGAGCCCCATTAGTCACCCCGAGTAGAGTAGGAGGTGCGACATGTGTGTCGCACCTCCTTTTTTGTGCCCTGAGCTCTCATCTCTGCTAGGCTGGTGGTGCCTCGAGGGGTAGGGGACGGAGGTCATCCTCCGAGCTCGCCCTGTGAGGCGGGGATACTCATAGACCAGTTACCTACGCGCCTTGATGCCCTCTCGGAGCGCTACCCTTAGCCTCTCACCCGTTCTAGTCCGAGGCTTTCCCTCTCCCTAGTTTTAGGCTCTCGCACACGTTAGCTTTAGGCTCTCGCGTTAAGGTAGATCGTTGACCTTCCATACTTTAAGCGAGTTAACGCGTTTAGGAGAAGTAGCCAATGAGCATTGCCAGGTCTCCATTGCGCCAAAGGGCAAGCAAGAGTATAGCCACCGTCAGGGAGGGGAAGATCCAAAATAGATTGCGATGCCGAAAGCCTCTACTCGTAGGCGTCTGATGCTTTTGATGATAGCGGTGCTGAGCTATTACGATTCCTACCGCAACAAGGTACACGAATGCCCCAAGGAGATACCACTTCTCTTGCAACATCACTATGACCACCCCCATGAGTATTGCTCCAATTGCATCCAAGTGCAAGCGGTCATTGGTACTCATATCATAACCAAAAGGCGACAATTAATAGTTACACACTTTATTAGCTATTCACGACTCAAACATACTAACAAAACATACAATACACAAACGCAAGGTCAAGGTGCAAACAATTAGATCTACTGCCCCACAAAAACACAACACACTAACTAAGAGTATTCTATGCTGCTCTCTTACGTCGAACTCGCGTTAAGTTAGAGCCCCAAAGGGCTCTAACCTAGAGCGCCTAGGGGCTTTACCTTAGAGCGTCTGAGGGCTCTAGGTTAGAGCGCTACGGGAGGGGGCTCTACGGAAATAAGGGGGCTCTCAGATCCCACTCGTGGGGTGGCGAGGCGACCCACTCGTGGGTCGGTAGGTCGATGCACTCGTGGGGCGGTTGGGTGATGCACTCGTGGGTCGGTAGGGCGATGCACTCGTGGGTCGGTTGGGGACCCCACTCGTGGGTCGGTCAAAGGGGCCTAGGTGATGGGCGTTGGTGTGTGGTATGTGGTGGTGGGGCGGGAGAATGGGCGAGGCGGGCGCAAATGAATGTATAGGAAGTTAAAAAGAAATGTATTACTTTTGCTGGCAAGATGAGAGAAATGGTGCAAACTCAGGCTAAGCCCCAAAACTCCCCTAGGGGAGTGCAAGGCTGGAAGCCTTGCACTATATAAAAAGTCTCCCCTAAACACCTCCTTCTTTAGCGCCGAGCTATGCAACCCGCTTGCGGGTTGCATAGCTCGGCGTATCTCATTCTGTATAGTATTGGCTGCGAAAGCCCCACGCCAATCTTTCCCACTTCATATCTCCTGCCCTGTACCTTTTTGCCCTGGTATAGGACGTCGCTTTATTCCCCTGATGATATTATGATAATCAATAATGATATGAACAAGATCCCCTACATTCCCCCGCAAGCAGAATGCATCTTTGGGCTCCCTCAATGCCATCTGCTGAGACAGCTGTCTGTCCCTGGCTCCATTGACGCAGACTTTGGAGATTTGGCTGAGCAAGACGAGTGGGGGCTGTAAGCCAATTTCACCAATTACTAACCAATTAAAAGTAAGACAACAAGCAATGAAACTGACGAAATTATGGGCCAGTGCTCTGGCTCTGCTTGCCCTAGCATCTTGTAGTCAGGATGCGCACGTCGTGCAGCCCCAAGAGGAGCCAGCGACGCGCCAGGTGTACATCGACCTTACGGCAGGCCAGGATCCTAATGACCTGCGTGTCGCCTTTGGCCTCGATCCTCTTACAGGTAAGACTACAGGTCTGCAGATGAGCGACAAGAATGTTATTCTTCGCGTATCGGTACGCCGGGCTTCTGGAGAATTTCATGTACAAGATCTCGAGTTCACCAAAGTACCAGGACAAAACAAGGCGACCTATTCTGGTCAGATCACCATTCCTAACGGGGGTACTGGAGACTATACGATTTCAGCAGTCCTAATGAAGGAAGCAGGTACTGGTGGCAAGGTATATGCTAGTGCTAATGATGCAGCAGGGATATCTCCACAGGTGTCCTTTAGTACGGTCGGGGTTATCTCGCATAGTGCGGAGCTCATTGAGGCGAATATGCCGTATGTGACAGAATGGCAACCTCTAAAAATCGCGAGTTCTGGAGTAGCAGAGCGTGTGGTGCTAGAGCTACGACCTTTTGGTACGCTCCTAAGAATACGCATCCAGAATGAGGTTGATGCAGAGAGGACTTTTCAGGCTATCAGATTTACGACCAATGCGTTCAACACAAACCTCAACTTCGATTTGTCTTTAGTGCGAGATAGTTATCCCTCCTGGAGTAGCTCAAATATAGAATACTATGATCTGACACTGCCTAGTGGCGTAACCGTGCCTGGAAAGGTTGGTGATGTGGCTAGTCACTCGAATTGGATCTATACTGTGGTATACCCTCGCAAGACATGGTCTGATGTAACGACTATTGCTAGCGTACGTGCTCTGGGAGGAAATCTCATGAAGACGTTCCAAACGAATGCCTACCTCCCTCACGGTTCGGTTCCCCTAACTCTAGTCTACTCAGAATCAAACGAGGCCAATCTTCAGGATCTAACAGAGCACGATGGCTGGGGACAATCCACTAAGCCTAAGCTTGCTATCGAGTATGTCGCTCAGTACAACTTTGACAAGACCAAGCTTGCTCTAGTAGACAATCATATGACAGACAATCAGGAGGTTGGTTTCTTCTCTTTTGATGAACTGACGGCTCTGACTAATCCTGTGATGATTGGTAGTGTCAAATACTCTCTTCCCACTCGAGGAGAGATGCTGGGGGTGTTCCCCGCTCGCTTCGACGAGATCAATGGCTCGTTGATATACAATGGCAATATACGCTACACGAACTACTTCGAGAGAGGGGTTACGATCGGTGGAGTAACGCGCAACTATTACTCTGACTATTCCAAGGCCTCCAATTCTTCAGCCAATCCCCTCTATGGGCTGCGCTTTAAGAATACGACCAACTGTACGGCTTATCGCTATCGTAGTGAGGCAGTAGATGGTACGACCAGTAAAGTCCTCATCGTCGATTGCATTTATGTTGGGCTAGCGGCTTATGAGCTTAAGGATATAGAGAAGCCTCAATTCTGGACTGACAATGCTGATAAGATCGTCTCTCGCACCTTCCCTCTGTATGGAGAGAAGGCTGCGCTTGATGCTACAGCCACTGGCCTCAACGAACTGTCATACTACTGGACTTCAAGTAGTTTCGATATCACATCTTCTTACAAGGCCGCGGTAAATGGAGGTGCCTTGGGTACAGTCCTCCTTAAGGGGAACTCATACCTCCCAGCGCGTCCCTGGATTCGCGATTAAGCCTCCACTAGCTTAGGCAAGACAAAAGCTCTCTAGATACAGTTTGGCATGGATATGAATTGGGTGCCAAGCTGTAGCTAGAGGGCTTTTGAGTGTATTGTACAATAGCTATTCTTATAGCCTTGGTGTCCAGGTAAATAGATCGACCAGGTGAGGGCTAGTATGTCGCTCAACTTGTGCTTGTAGCCCGCCTCTACTCGGTAGAGGTTAGCGGGGGGGCGAGGGAGGTGGGGGGAGGGGGCTTAACGCAAATATAACCGGGGCGCAACAGGTTCGTAACACCCTCGCCCTACTTTTGCCACAGCAATTAGAAGAGACTTACAAACGATAGATCAATGAAAAAATATCGGAAGTACATCGAGCGCCTCGTCGAGTATGTCCTGTGCGGTAGCGGAGCGGTAACGAGCGTTACCATCGTGCTGATTGCCCTATTCCTCTTTACCGAGGGAGCGGGGCTGTTTCGCGCGCCAGCCGTAGAGCAGGGCTATTCACTCTACACCCACAGCGCCAACCCTGTACGCCATATTAGTCATCCCGACATCAGGCGTATCTTCGACCAGGAGCTACTCGAGTGGAGCCAGCTCGATGGGCGCGCTACGGGAGAGATACATATCCTGCGTATCGATGATATATTCAACCACTATTCACCCGAGGAGATTGGCGACGACTACTCGGGGTTGTCTCGTTGCGTAGGCGACTACATCGAGCGCCACCCCGAGGTGCTGGCCTTCCTCCCCGATGAGTATGTGCCCCAGTCCCCCTCGATACACCGCATTGATACAGGCAACATCAAGCCCAAGGACTTCTTTGCTGCTAGCGAATGGATGCCTACTGCCCAGCCCGTACACCTATATGGTATCTTGCCCATCCTGCTGGGGACACTGCTGGTGAGCCTGCTCTCGATCGTCATCGCCCTGCCTCTCGGGCTAGGAGTGGCGATCTACCTCTCGGAGCTGGCGGGGCCACGTGTACGCCAGATCTTCCGCCCTGCCATAGAGCTGCTGGCCGGTATTCCCTCGGTGGTCTACGGCTTTTGGGGGCTGGTGGTGCTGGTGCCCTGGATACAGACGACCTTTGACCTACCTGTGGGCGAGACAGCTCTTGCGGGAGGACTCTTGCTCGCCATCATGGCTCTGCCTACGATCATCAGCGTTGCCCAAGATGCTATCTCTGGCGTTCCCTCGTCGATGAGAGAGGCTAGCCTAGCCCTGGGGGCTTCTCACTGGCAGACCATCACACGCGTTGTGCTCCCCTATGCCCGCTCGGGTATCTCTGCTGCCCTGGTGCTGGGTATCGGTAGAGCTATCGGAGAGACGATGGCGGTCTTGATGGTAACGGGCAATGCGGCCGTGATGCCCTCTACGGTACTCGAGAGCGTACGTACCATCCCCGCGACCATCGTGGCCGAGCTGGGCGAAGTGCCCGTGGGCAGTACGCACTACCAGGCGCTCTTCTTGCTCGGAGCCATCCTGTTTTTGATGACGATGATCATCAGCATTGTCTCGGAGGTTATCTCCAGCAAGCAACGTAGCATCAGCAATTAGTATAGACAGACACCATTATCTCATAGATCTCTTATGATATTATCTAAGAAGACGTCTCAGCATATAGCCTTCGCGCTATTCAAGCTCTTGGGCTACTCTATACTGGCGCTCCTGGTGGCCATCCTGGGCTTCATCATCTACAACGGCGCAGGCTCCATCAGCTGGGAGTTTCTCACGGAGGCTCCAGAGGAGGGGATGACGGCAGGGGGTATCTACCCCGCTATCCTGGGGACGCTCTACCTCGTTGTCGGGAGTATCCTCATTGCCTTCCCCATCGGTGTGATGAGCGCTATCTATATCGTCGAGTATGCACCTCGTGGTGGCTGGGTCGTGCGGTTTGTCCGCATCATGACGAGCAATATGGCGAGTGTGCCCTCCATCGTCTTCGGGCTCTTTGGTATGGCGCTTTTTGTAGGCTACCTTGGCTTTGGCGACTCGATACTCGCAGGGTCTTGTACGCTGGGCCTATTGGCCCTGCCCCTAGTGATCCGTACTACCGAGGAGGCGCTACGGATGGTGCCCGAGACCTATCGCCATGGTAGCTATGCCCTTGGAGCCACCAAGCTCCAGACCATACGTCGGGTGGTGCTACCAGCGGCCATGCCCAATATCCTTACGGGGCTCATCCTCTCTATCGGACGTGTGTCGGGCGAGACGGCTCCGATCCTTTTCACGGCAGCGGCCTATTTCCTGCCTCAGCTGCCAGAGAGTGTCTTTGACCAGGTGATGGCTCTTCCCTACCACCTCTACGTCATTGCCACGAGCGGTACAGATCTAGAGGCGACGCGTCCGATGGCCTATGGTACGGCCTTGGTGCTGATCACCATTGTGCTGGGGATGAATATCATTGCGTCCCTGATCAGATACAGCGTTGCCCGCAACAAAAACAAATAAAAGTAACAGCCTATCAATATGCTACAAGCCAAAAGCGTCAATTTCTTCTACGGAGACTACCAGGCCCTGTATGACATCAATATGAGTATGCAGACGGGGACGGTAACGGCTCTCATAGGCCCCTCGGGGTGTGGCAAATCAACGTTCCTACGCCTCTTCAACAGAATGAACGACCTGGTCGAGGGCTCTCGCCTAGAGGGAGAATGCCTCATCGATGGTCAGTATATATATGCGCCCGAGGTGTCGGTAGACGAACTGCGTCAGAAGGTCGGCATGGTGTTTCAGAAGCCCAACCCCTTCCCCAAGTCCATCTTTGAGAACGTAGCCTACGGCCTGCGTGTCAATGACATGGGCAACAAGAGCTTCATTGCCGAGCGCGTGGAGCAGTCGCTTAGGGCTGCTGCCCTATGGGACGAGGTCAAGGACAAGCTCAAGAAGAGCGCCTATGCCCTCTCCGGTGGTCAGCAACAAAGGCTCTGTATCGCTAGAGCCATCGCCGTCTCCCCATCGGTATTGCTGATGGACGAGCCAGCCTCTGCCCTAGACCCCATCTCTACGGCCAAGATCGAGGAGCTGATCCACGACCTCAAGGAGCAGTACACCATCGTCATCGTTACGCACAACATGCAGCAGGCTGCTCGCGTGAGCGACCGCACGGCCTTCTTCATGCAGGGCAGACTCGTCGAGTATGCCGATACGAAGGATATGTTTCTCTCGCCCCAAAAGACCGAGACGCAAAACTATATCACGGGTCGCTTTGGTTAGCCCCCGAGCATACAATACCACACCCATAACCATATAGCAATATGACAACGCTAAAGCATACTGAGAAGGAAATGCTCTTCCTGCGCGAGGAGCTCTCGACGATGTGGCACCTCGTGCTGGCACAGCTAGAGAAGGCGCGCCTGGCCTTTGAGCGCAATGATATGACGGTGGCTCGTGAGGTGCTCTCTAGAGAGAAGCGCGTCGATGCCCTCGAGCTCAAGATAGACCGCACGTGCGAAAACTATATCGCCCTATACAGCCCTGTGGCCATAGACCTCAGGCTGGTGCTCTCGACGATGAAGATATGCCGTACCCTAGAGCGTATCGGAGACTTCGCCGCCGCCATCGCCCTATACGTGCTAGAGGCCGACTGCAAGGATCTGCCAGACTCGCTGATCGATGAGCTGAGGCTGCAGAGGATGTTTGACGTGGTGCAGCGTATGCTCTCGGATAGCTACGTGGCCTTCGAGCAAGACAACACCCGAGTATCGGCTCATATATTGGCTCAGGACGAGGAGGTTAATAACATCTACCACGAAGCCCCCAAGACGATCGCTCGCCACCTGCAGACCCATCCTGCCGATGCCTATTGCGCGATGAAGCTCATGCTCCTGGTGCGCAAGCTCGAGCGCATTGGCGACCATTGTAGCAATATCGTAGAGGAGATCGTCTTCTACGTCGATGCCCGAGTGCTCAAGCACGGCACAGACCTAGTCCACGAGGAGTAGAACTACGACCCACCTCTTGCCAGTGGGAGCGCGAGTGTGTAAATTTGTCTTCTCTAGGGAGATAGACACCCCCTAGGCTTAACGTATAGTAGCAAGACAAGGATATGGCTAGTCGCATACTGGTAGTCGATGACGATGAGGGCATCGTAGAGATCTTGGAGTTTAACCTCAAGGCCGAGGGTTTCTCTGTCAGTGCCGTCCGCTCGGGGGTAGAGGCCCTGAGCTTCTTGGAGCAGGAGCAGGTAGACCTCATCCTGCTGGATGTGATGATGCCTAACCTCTCGGGCTACAAGGTCGCAGAGACCCTGCGCGCTCGAGGCAACGAGACCCCGATCATCTTCCTAACGGCTAGGGATACCGAGAACGATATGCTCACGGGATTCTCGGTCGGAGCCGACGACTATATCTCTAAGCCGTTTTCGCTCAAAGAGGTATCGGCTCGCGTCAAGGTCGTCCTCAGACGTGCAGCCAAGGCTATGGCTACCGAGACTGCCGAGGTAGTCGAGGAGTATGTGTACGACAAGCTGACCATCCGCCCCAGGACCAAGGAGGTCCTGGTGGATGGTCAGCTTGTACCCTTGACCAAGACCGAGACAGAGCTCCTCCTGCTACTAGTGGAGCATCCCGACCAGGTGCTCTCGCGAGCCGACATCATCGATGTGGTATGGCGAGAGACCCCCTATATCACGGAGCGCTCGGTCGATGTACATATCGCCAGGCTCAGGAAAAAGCTCGGCGTGCGCTATGCGGCAACCTTGGTAAACAGATTGGGCTATGGCTACAAATTCTCCCCCTCTGCGCTCGAAGACTAGTCGTCCCATGCGCACCATCACTTATAGGCGAAGGCTATTCTTGTCTTTCGCCTTTGTCTTTGTCCTCTTCTCAGCAGCAGCCATCTTGCTCGAGCAGGTGCGCCAGAGTAGTGTCAAGCGAGAGGCGCTACACAATCAGCTCGAGATATACCTCCAGATGGTCGAGCGCTATCTAGGCTCACAGATCCCCACCGAGGGGAGCCCTGGTCTGGATAGCCTCATCGCCCTATGGCCCCAGCCTATTCGGGTGAGCCTGCTCAGCACCGACGGGCAGGTCGTCTACGACAATACCATCGCTGACCTCAGTCAGCTAGAGAGCCATGCGACGCGCCCCGAGATACAGGCCGCTCACCAGCAGGTGTATGGGGAGGATCTGCGTACCTCGTCCTCGACCTCTCTGCCCTACCTCTACCTGGCCAAGGAGTTGTCCTCGGGCTTCGTGCGTGTCGCCCTGCCTCACCAGGGCGATACACTCGAGTGGTTGCGCACCGATAGCGTCTTCGTCTATTGGATGATTACTTGGCTGGTGGTGTCCCTACTGATCGTCTCGGGGGTGTCGCGGATGTTTAGCCGTTCGGTCGAGAGGCTCAGAGACTATGCCCTCTCGCAGGGGAGCGGACGGGTAGTGACGTTTGAGGAAAACGAGCTGGCGGATATAGGCCATCAGATACAGACCCACTATCGTGAGCTCGAGACTAGGGCACGCCAGATCGACCAGGAGCGTGAGCGCCTGTTGCAGCACGTGATGTACCTCAGGGAGGGGATATGCTTCTTTGACCGGCATGGCAAGATTGAGTACTTTAATGGCATATTCTTACAGCACCTCAATAGTCTGAGCTCTCAGATATACACCTCGGCGGAGGACTGTCTCGGCGACCCTATCTTTGCCCCTCTGTTTGCCGAGGATAGAGATACGTCGCTTACCGAGACCATCATCCGCAGTCATGGCAAGAGCTTCTCGGCGCGCCTCTGCCAGTTTGACGATGGGCGCCGAGAGATCATCCTCTCTGACATTACTGAGGGGGAGAAGATGGCTCGCCTCAAGCGAGAGATGACGAGCAATATAGCGCACGAACTGCGTACGCCCGTTACCAGCATACGGGGCTACCTAGAGACCTGTCTAGGACAGGAGCACTTGCCCCAAGAGATGCGCCTGCGCTTCTTGACCAAGGCGCACGAGCAGACCCTCTTGCTCTCGGAGCTCATACGGGATATTAGCCTCTTGACCAAGATGGACGAGGCGCCTACCCTCTTTGAGCGCGAACCCGTCGAGCTCGATGGCGTCCGCCTGCGCCTGGAGCAGGCCTTTGCCTCTGAGTGGGAGGCGCATGGTATCGACTGGCGCTGGGATGTCCCTGGGTCGGTTACGCTCATGGGGAGCGATAGTCTGATCTATACGATATTTCGCAATCTTGTGGAGAATGCCCTGCGCTATGCGGGCGATGGCGTCCGTATGGTCTGCCAGCTCTATCGCCAGGATGGGCAGTATGCCTACTTCTCTTTTTACGATACTGGGGCGGGCGTGCCGCAGGAGCATCTGCTTCGCCTCTTTGAGCGCTTCTACCGCGTAGAGACGGGGCGTAGCCGAGAGACTGGAGGCACAGGGCTAGGGCTGGCTATTGTCAAGAATGCCGTCCTCTTGCACCAGGGCGACATCAGCGTCAAAAATCGTGTAGGGGGTGGGCTGGAGTACCTGTTTCGCTTGCCCATAGGCTAGGGGAGGCTACTCCCCAGGGGAGCTCCTGGGGCGATACTCTACCCCCCTCTGACGCTCCGCCTTAGAGCCCCGAGGCGCTCTAACCTAGAGCCCTTGAGCGCTCCAACTTAGAGCCCTGAGACGCTCTAACCTAGAACCCTGAGACGCTCCGCCTTAGAGCCCCGAGGCGCTCTAAGTTAGACCTCCCGAGCACTCCCTGCGAGAGCGCTCGGGAGGTTGCTTTTGATCGCGCTCTCCCCTCGGGGTTGGAGCGATTTAACCCAAATATAACCTGCGCGCAACAGGATCGTAATACCCCCGATCTACTTTTGTGGTGTAATAAGTATAGACAAGCTAATCAATGTTTCACGACAAAAGCAAACAAACGACAATGAAGAAGTTCGCACTATTAGTAGCGCTCGCCGCTATGGTCTCTACCTCAGCTATGGCTCAGCGCGTCAAGGGCTCTGACACTGTACTGCCTCTGACACAAAAGCTGACCGAGGGCTTTACCAAGCTACGCCCCTCAGCGCGCGTTATGGTAACGGGTGGTGGTAGCGGTGTGGGTATCTCGGCCTTGCAGTCGGGTACGACGGACATCGCTCAGGCGTCTAGACGCGTTAAGTTTTCGGAGCGTCAGAAGATCCAAGAGGGCGGTCAGACGCTACGCGAGGTAACGATAGCCTACGATGCCCTGGCCATCGTGGTGCATCCCGCCAACAAGGTGGGTCGCCTAACCCGTGAGCAACTAGAGGGGATATTCACAGGTAAGATCACCAACTGGAAGCAGCTGGGTGGTGAGGATCTGAAGATCGTACCCTATGCTCGCGAAACATCTTCGGGCACCTATGAGTTCTTCAGAGAGGTGGTGCTCAAGAACAAGAACTACATGAGCGGCATCATGAGTATGCCAGCCACAGGGGTGATCATCCAATCTGTGAGCCAGACCAAGGGTGCCATCGGTTATGTAGGCCTAGCCTACCTCAGCGACAAGGTCAAGGGTATAGCCGTCTCGTTTGACGGAGGTAAGTCCTTCGTACAGCCCTCGGTAGACAACGCCAAGAAGAAGACCTACCCCGTGGTGCGCCCTCTGTACTACTACTATAAGGCCAGCGCCGAGCGTGAGGTCAAGCCCTTTGTGGACTATGCCCTTAGCCTCGAGGGGCAGAAGGTTGTAGCCGAGGTTGGCTTCATCCCCATTCGCTAATCTACCTCCGCGCAGGAGAGAGATGTGATTGACTAGCACTAATGACACTATACAGTTATTGCGATGAACAAACTGATGACACTCGTAGCCACCACAGGCTTGCTGCTGGCTACAAACTCTGAGCAAGCCCTAGCGCAGGAGCCTGCGAGCATCGAGGGCCTCACCGAGCGCCTCGAGAGTCTCGAGCAGAGGGTAGCCAAGCGTGAGCGCTTTGACCTATCGGGCTACATACAGCTCTACCACATGACGGGGCAGGAGGATGCCGAGCTCTTCGTCGGTGGCAAGCGCGAGGCTGGTACGGGGACGTACTCTCGCATCGGAGTACGTCGCGGCCGAGCCAAGCTGACCTACAACTCTGGTATCGCCACAGGGGTACTGCAGATAGACCTTACCGAGAAGGGCGTGGGCTTCAAGGACGTTTACCTCCAGGTGATGCTCCCTAGGCTCGGGCAGAGCTTCCTCAGAGCAGGGGTGTTTGATCGTCATTTCGGACACGAGATCACCTACTCATCTTCGCGCAGAGAGTCGCCCGAGCGCTCGCAAGTGGTGCGTACCCTCTTCCCCAACGAGCGTGACCTAGGGCTGATGCTCACCCTGCGCCCAAGCAAGGAGTCGTCGCTAAGCGCCCTACGCTTAGACGCCGCACTGATGGCTGGGCATGGCATCAAGCCAGAGGTCGATAGCCGTCTTGACTTCATCGCTCGCCTCTCGGCACAGAAGGCTCTAGGGAGTACGCTAGAGCTCTCGGGTGGAGCCTCGCTCTACTATGGTAGCGTGCTGCAACCTACTGCTGAGGTCTACAAGATGCAGGGGAGTGCCTTCGCGCTTGACAAGAATGCTGGCGCCGCTGGTAGCTATGTCTCTCGGGTCTATGCCGGTGTGGATGCTCAGCTGTCGCACTTCTCAGCTTGGGGGCTGACACAGCTCAGGGGCGAATGGATCCTGGGCAATCAGCCAGGCGAAGCCTCTAGCCACAAGAGCCCCAATGGCGCTCTGCTCACGGGGCCTGTGTATATACGCCCTTTCCAGGGAGGTTACTTGACCCTGGTGCAGGACCTAGGACGCTCACCCCTCTCGGCTGTGGTACGCTACGACTGGTTTGACCCTAACCGCAAGGTCTCCTCTGGTCAGCTCGGCCAGGGCGGTACGACAGCCGCCGACGTCGCCTACACGACGCTCGGAGTGGGCCTCCTGTGGCGCATCTCCTCTTCGCTCAGAGCAACGGCCTATGGCGAGATCATCCGCAACGAGACTTCGGCTGCTCTCTCGGGCTATAGCGTTGATCGCAAGGACAATCGCTTCACCCTCGCCCTGCAATACAAGCTCTAAGAGACCGCTATACGGCCTCCTTGATTAGGACGACAGAGAGCTCCAAGGTAGCTATCCCATCTGTGGGGGCTGACCTTGGAGCTCTTTTGGCCTTGGGGAGAAAATATTTTTTTGCCCTCAGCGTTATTTTTGTAGCCCCCCAAGGCCTAGTGTCTATGCGGTTTGTAGAGCGATTTAGTGTATAGTTATATATAAAATGTATCGGACGATAGACAAAATGTTTTTGTGTGTTGGGGTTAAAATGTTTACATTTGTAGGACAATAGATAGATGACCTATAGGTCTCTAGACCTTACTAGTATAGATACGATAGCTTATGGCTAAGAATATGAATTCGGCTCAGTTTGTGCAGAACTTGATAGGCCTGCAAGACTATATGAAGAGCTTCGCTCGCACCCTTACGGCCGACGAGATGGACGCCGAAGACCTGATGCAGGACACGACGCTCAAGGTGCTCAGCAACCGCGAGAAGTTTGTAGACAACGTCAATTTCAAAGGTTGGGTGCTGACGATTATGCGAAATATCTTCATCAACAACTACCACAAGCTCGTGCGCACGCAGAGTGTCGTGGACGCCAATGCCGATGCTTACAACGTGCCCCTGCCTAGCGATGGCGGAGAGAATACACCCGAAGGGTCGATGGATATCAAGGAGATCAATGCTGCCATAGCTGCCCTGAGTACCACGCTCAAAGAGCCCTTCTCGATGTATGTAACTGGGTACAAGTATCACGAAATAGCCGACGTGCTCGGCATCCCCCTAGGCACTGTCAAAAGTCGCATCTTCCTGGCTCGACAGGAGCTTCAGAAAGTGCTCAAGGACATGCGATAGTGTATGCTAGACGATGATAGATGATTGATTGGGTAGCACCGACCGTGAGGTCGGTGCTACCTTTTTGTATTGACTGCTCAGTAGATGGGGCGATTACAATAAGTTGCTGGAGCACCTGCTCGGGGCGAGAAAAACCACCTCTCGAGTGGAGAAAATAGGGCTTAGAGGGGGTGCCGATGAGCAAAATGTGAGGCAAAGGTGCAAAATAGAGCCGAAGTTTGCTGAAAAACATTTACGAGGCATTGTCAAAGTCCAGGCTTATGCGCACCTTTGTAAACGAATCAATCATCACAATCTTTTTCGCTTAGGTGCTATATCCTAAGAGCATACACTATTCAGTTATGACCATCGCGGGCTTCCCTGCGGTGGTTATAACTTTATAGCCCCATAGAGATCCTCGTCCTAACGAGGCGAGTAGCACGCCCGCTCTTCAGCGCTCGCCTAGCGATGCGTTTGTACGGCAGTCTGTCTAAGGAATCTAAGGCGCCTCTAAGCTGAGATGGTGCACCTCGGAGAGGACTAGCTAGGGCGAGGGATAGAGGGCGCACAAACGAACAGGGCGAGACAAGTATAGACTTGTCTCGCCCTGTTCGTTTGGTGATGAGCGGGATTACTCGGCGCTAGGAGCGATGCAGCAGCAGAAAGCTGGCAGTAGGTTGCGGTCTCCGAAGCCGTTGTCTACGCGAGCTACATTGATCCAGAACTTATTCTCTCTCAAATAGGGCAGGGGATAAGCTGCCTTGCTGCGCGAGTAGCTGTGCGTCCACTCATCGGCCACTACCTCATACTCGGGGTGAGGAGCATTCTTGAGCACGTTGTCCTGTGGATCTACCTTGCCCTCCTTGACCTCTTGGATCTCCTGCCAGATGCAGAGCATCACGTCGAGGAAGCGGTCGATCTCGGCCTTGCTCTCACTCTCGGTAGGCTCGATCATCAGCGTGCTGTGCACGGGGAATGATAGCGTAGGAGCGTGGTAACCAAAGTCCATCAGGCGCTTGGCGATGTCGCTCTCGTCCACGCCGCAGGTATCGCGCAAGCGACGGCAGTCGAGGATCAGTTCGTGTCCTACTCTGCCAGTAGCGCCCGTGTAGACGATGCCATAGGTGTCCTTGAGGCGGGTAGCCATATAGTTGGCGTTGAGGATAGCCGTGCGTGTGCTACGCTCTAGGCCTGTTGCACCGAGCATACGGATATAGCCGTAGCTCACCACAGCGATACCTGCGCTACCATAGGGTGCGGCAGAGACGATGTTGTCGCTCTCTGTGATCTCCTGCCAGTTGCGGTGGGTGGGCAGATAGGGCTCGAGGGCACGCGTAGCACAGATAGGACCCATACCAGGGCCACCACCTCCGTGAGGGATGGCGAAGGTCTTGTGCAGGTTGAGGTGGCACACGTCAGCGCCGATGAAACCAGGATTGGTCAGACCTACCTGAGCATTCATATTAGCTCCATCCATATACACCATCGCGCCGCAGTCGTGGATGCGCTGGCAGAGGTCGATGATGTTGGTCTCGAAGATACCATGCGTGCTGGGGTAGGTAATCATCATGGCCGCCAGGTCGTGGCGGTGCTCTTCGCTCTTTTTCATGAAGTCATCCCAGTCTACGTTACCGTGCTCGTCGCAAGCTACCACTACGCAGTCGTAGCCACACTGTGTCGCCGAGGCGGGGTTGGTACCGTGTGCCGAGGCAGGTAGTAGTACCTTGGTGCGGTGCCCTTGTCCGTTGGCCTCGTGGTACGAGCGAATGGCCCTCAGACCAGCGTATTCGCCAGCTGCCCCTGAGTTGGGTTGTAGCGATACAGCTGGTAGCCCGGTGATGACGCCCAGGAGCGACTTGAGGTTTTCGAGTAGCTCGAGTGTGCCCTGCACTTGGCTCTCGGGGGCGAAGGGGTGGATGTTGCAGAAGGCGGGATTGCTCAGAGGCATCACTTCACTAGCGGCATTGAGCTTCATCGTGCAAGAGCCCAGCGAGATCATAGAGTGTGCCAGCGAAATATCCTTACGCTCGAGACGCTTCATGTAGCGCATCATCTCGGTCTCGGTGTGGTATTTGTTGAATACCTCATAGCCTAGGAACTGAGACGAGCGCAAGAAGCTCCTATCTACATGTATCGTTACCTCCGACACCTCTTCGTTGAAGTTAGGCTCCTTGCCTATGGCCGTGGCGAAGATATAGCAGAGTACCCCGAGGTCTGTGGGCAGGGTCGTCTCGTCGAGACTGAGCATGACGCCACCACAACCAGGGTAGTAGAAGTTTACACGACACTCTTCGGCAATGGCACGTAGGTTGTCGATCTCTACACCCTCAGGTAGCTCGACGAAGAGGGTGTCGAAGAAGTCGTTGAAGAGGATCTTGTACCCCAGCTCGCGGAGCTTACCTGCGATGAAGCCCGTGTAGGAGTGTACGCGACGAGCAATGTTTTTGAGCCCTTCGGGACCATGATAGGCTGCATAGAAGCTCGCCATCGTCGCCAGTAGAGCCTGCGCGGTACAGATGTTGGAGGTAGCCTTTTCGCGCTTGATGTGTTGCTCGCGGGTTTGCAGAGCCAGGCGGAAGGCATCCTTGTTCATGCGGTCCTTGCTGATACCAATGATACGACCAGGGATGGTGCGCTTGTACTCCATACGACAGCTCATGAAGCCCGCCGAGGGACCTCCGAAGTACATGGGCACCCCAAAGCGCTGAGCAGAACCAAAGACTACATCTGCCCCCCACTCACCTGGAGGTGTGAGCATCACGAGAGCCAGTAGGTCGCTGGCCACAGCAACCTTGACTTCGGCGGCATGAGCACGCTCAACGAACGCCTTGTAGTCGCGCACCTCCCCGCCAGCAGAGGGGAACTGCACGATAGCACCAAACACGTCGTCGGAGAACTCGTACGTCTTGTAGTCTCCGAGCACGATGTTGATCCCCTGTGGTATAGCGCGCGTGCGTAGTACATCTAGGGTCGTGGGGAAGACGCTGTAATCGACGAAGAGGGTGGCAGCTCCGGCCTTAGCCTTGTGACGAGGACGCTCGTTGTAGAGCAATAGCGCCGCCTCTGCCCCAGCAGTAGCCTCGTCGAGGAGAGAGCAGTTGGAGAGTGGTAGCCCCGTTAGGTCAGTGATGACGCTCTGGAAGTTGAATAGGGCCTCGAGACGTCCCTGGGACACCTCGGCCTGATAGGGCGTGTAGGAGGTGTACCAGGCGGGATTCTCAAGGATATTGCGAATGACAACAGGAGGCGTTACGCAGTCGTACCAGCCCTGCCCGATGTACGAGGTGAAGACTTCGTTTTTGGATGCCAGATCAGAGATGTGCTCCATAAACTCGCGCTCGGTCATGGCCTCGGGCAGATCCAGGGGCTGTGGCAAGCGGATGTTGGCTGGCAGTGTAGCAGAGATGAGTTCCTCAACCGATTGAACGCCGATCGTTTTGAGCATTTCGGCGACTTCGTGTCCTCCAACGCCGATATGGCGCAGAGAAAAGTCATTGGTGTTCATTACAAGTCTATTGATGATGAGTGATACATTAGGTTTATGACAATCTAGCCCAAAGGTATAATAAATTATCGAGGCAGTCGCTCGCCTATAAGGTGAAATGCCAGCGGGGTAATGTTTGCCCATTGCCCTATCTGAGCTAAGTGGCAGAGGACTAGTCTCACGCCTTGTCGCCACCCTGCCAAGTAGAGGCCTCCGCTGGGTAAGGTCGGAGGCTCATCTACGGGAAGTCTCTCCGCCAAGAGGACCCTCTAGACCCCAATGGGAGATGTACATCTTTTGGGGAGGTAGAAGTGCTAGGGGCAAACCGCATCTCAGCAAGAGGCCTTGGCCTATGCCGCTACAACTCCAGGGCTACTGCATCAAAATCCGAGTAGGCGTCTGAGGTGGTTGGTGTTTAGGACAGCATTGAGGAGGTATTTCCTGCCCCTTTACATCCCCCCTTAAGTTCAAGGATCAGCCTTTGCTCCTACTAGCAAAAGATACTGGCGTGCTCGGGGCAATCGCCCCAACATTACCCCCAAAATTGTACAAGTACATCTCTCCTGAAAAAGACCTAGGTTTTTCTCGAGAAAAACCTAGGTCTTTCTCGAGAAAAACCTAGGTCTTTTTCGAGAGAGATGTAGTACGATTTTTTAGGGGTAGTACACTCCCCCCTCCACCAACTAGATATTACCAGTAAGAGGATGTCACCTTAGAGGGGCTGAGCATACACAAATACACACGAGGACTCTAGAAGACCGAAGTAATGGTCTGGCTAGAGTCCTCGTGTGGTTGGGTCTAATGTGCCTTCGGGGGAGGAGCTTATTTGCGGGCAGAGAGGATCTCACGTTTGCCTGGAGGGCCAGGCTGGCGCGAGACAATATAGCCAGCATGCTGAAGGCGACGACGCACTTCGCCTTTGGCGCAGTAGGTCGAGAGGATAGCCTCAGCTCTCGAGGCCTGGTAGAGCGAGCGAAATACCCCTTGGCTCCACAGCTCAGGTTGTGCCTCGGGAGAGAAGGCATCGAAATAGACGACGTCAATACCTAGCGGTAGCGTAGTCTCAAGCAAATCGCCCTCAACCTTGTGCAGGTGGAAGTAGGGCGAGAGGCTACTCGTCCTTCCCCAGGGTGCTTGATGCAGTCGTTGTAGTAGTTCGCCAGTGTGGTGGCTATCGGTGCCCTCAAAGAGGTGCGTGGGTAGACTGAAGTGTAGCTGCTCGTAGACAGCCCTAGAGATGGGATAGCGCTCGATGCTTGTATAGAGGAGTGGCACTTGGTGATGCTCGGCCCAGAGGGCAGAGAGGAGTGCATTCAGACCAGTACCAAACCCCACTTCAAAGACCTGTATAGGCTGGTGCTTAGGTTTACCTAGAGCCATCCGAGCCTCCAGGGCGCGCTGCAAGAAGATATGTATGCTCTCCTGTATAGCTCCGTGCCTGGAGTGGTAGTGCTCACCAAAAGCACTCGCCCATAGGGTGGGAGAGCCGTCTTGGGTAACGTGTATCTCGGGCGTGAGGTTATCGTGCATCTGTCTCGAAAGAGGGAAGTAGAGGTACGGCCATTTGCCATAGCGCGATACCTGCGGCTACACTGACGTTGAGAGAGTGCTTCGTGCCATACTGAGGTATCTCTAGACAGCCCGTAGCGCGGTCGAGGACCTCTTGGTGTACACCATGTACTTCGTTGCCAAGGACGAGTGCATAGCGGTGCTCGGGCTTGACCTGGAAGCGCTCCATAGAGATACTCCCACTGGCTTGCTCGAGGGCGTATATCTCGTAACCCTCCTGGCTAAGCACCTCTATGGCCTCGAGCGCTGTGGAATAATAGCTCCAGGGCACCGTGAGCTCTGCTCCGAGCGCTGTCTTGTGTATGTCGGGATGTGGAGGAGTGGCGGTGATACCGCATAGGAGGATGAGCTCTATACGAAAGGCATCGCAGGAGCGAAACACAGAGCCGACATTGTTCATACTACGTACATCGTCTAGGACGACGACGATGGGCAGCTTAGGGCTCTCGGTATAGAGCTCAGGGGAGAGACGCTCTATCTCCGTTATCTTGAGTTTTTTCATCGGGAGGGGGTAGGGGATACTACTGGCTCTGCTGGCTTGGCAGGGATGCTGTCGCTAGGTACTACTAGGCTCTTGCTGGGCGTGGTAGACTTCGTCTGAGACGAGCGCGCACTGCGCCATAGGTCGCTCAGTCGGTCAAAGCGCTGTCGGAAGAGGATACCAAAGCCCTGCGTCATCAAGCTCTGCCGTAGGTATTGGTACATATTGTTGTAGCGGTTGTACCCCTTGAGGCGAATAGAACCACTGCGGTTGAGCTTGTACTCGATATCAAACTCACCCAGGTACTCACCCTGGAGGTACGGAGTATGAACAATGTCGGCTCTGTGTTTCGCTCCTGCGATGCCTTTCGCATAGAGCGCATCCTCCTCTGCGGTATCACAGCCACTCCGCCCCATCCCGACATACACAAGACAGCGCTTGGAGCAGAGCTCACGGTGCCCTGGAGCTATTATCCCACAGCGCTCGAGGCCATAGAGGTACTTAGCCAGGAGGGTTACGAGATATACGCCCTCGAGCAAGCCAGTGGGAGTATCTCTATGGAGCGCTTCCAGGTCAAGC
>JBGYQR010000202.1:0-3155 GCA_041839075.1 Porphyromonas sp. | reverse complement strand
GAAGGTATGTGCTCCGAAGAAGTCTCTCTGTGCCTGGAGCATATTGGCGGGTAGCTGGGCGCTCGAGAGGGAGTAGAAATAGTTGAGCGCCGACGAGAAAGCGGGCACAGGGTACTCGGCCGAGAGGGCGCGGGCGACCGTGCGCTTCCAGTCGGGTAGGGCAGCCTTGATCTCAGAGGCGAAGAAGGGGTCGAAGAGCAGATGTCTCAGCCCTGGCGTGCGCTCGTAGGCCTCGGCGATCTGCTCGAGGAAGCGCGAGCGGATGATACACCCCGCTCGCCATAGGCGCGCTACCGAGGCCAGGTCGAGCCCCCAGCCACGCTCCTGGGAGGCCTGCTGCATCAGCACAAAGCCCTGGGCGTAGCTCACCAGCTTGGAGGCATATAGGCAGTGCATCAGAGCCTCGATGCTACCCGCCCCGTGCGCCAGCTCGTGCTGGGCGGGGAATATCTCAGAGGCCTCTAGGCGTAGCTCTTTGCTGGCCGAGAGGCTACGCTCGTAGACGGCCGAGGCGATGAGGTTGAGGGGCGTGCCGTACTCGAGGGAGTTGATGACGCTCCATTTGCCTGTCCCCTTTTGCCCCGCCGTGTCGAGGATGCTGTCGATCAGGTGGCCTCCGCTAGCCTCGCGGTGGGCGAGTATCTTGGCGCTGATCTCGATGAGGTAGCTCGATAGCTTGCCGGCGTTCCAGCCCTCAAAGATGCTGGCCATCTCGTCGTTGCTCTTGCCGTGCAGGTGCTTGAGCTGCCAGTAGGCCTCGGCGATCAACTGCATATCGCCGTACTCGATGCCGTTGTGCACCATCTTGACGAAGTGCCCCGAGCCGCCACTGCCCACCCACGAGCAGCAGGGCGAGCCATCGCTGGCCTTGGCTGCTATCTTGGTGAAGATGGGCTCGATATGCGCCCAGGCCTCGATGGCTCCGCCGGGCATGATGGCGGGGCCATTGAGGGCGCCCTCCTCTCCGCCCGAGATGCCAGCTCCGACGAAGTGGATACCACGCTCGCGGAGGTAGGCGACGCGACGCTCGCTATCTTCCCAGTTGCTGTTGCCCCCGTCGATGACGATGTCGCCAGCCTCGAGGTAGGGTAGTAGCCCGTCGATGACCAGGTCTACGGGTTTGCCTGCACGTATCATCATCATGATCTTGCGCGGGCGCTCGATAGAGGCTACGAAAGCCCCTAGGTCGGTAAAGCCCCTAAAGCGCTTGCCTGCGCCACGCCCGGTGACGAAGCGCTCTACGACCTGTGCCTCGGCACCCTCGGCTCGGTTGTAGACCGAGACCACGAAGCCGTTGCGCTCCATGTTGAGGGCGAGGTTCTCGCCCATCACGGCTAGGCCTATGAGTCCTATGTCTGATTTGCTCATCATTGCTGTATCTACTTGGTTTGTTCGATTGGGGTCGAGCCCGCTCTCGGGGCATCGGGCCAATCATGATCATCGTTATTAGAGTATAACGCTTGTCGGGGCTGATTGGTTCGCCCCGCGCCCCTATATATAATTATGGTCTCCTATATGATGTATGGTCTCTCGCTCGTCCTACGGCTCCCCCTCTCCGCTTGCCAGAGGACCCCACGAGTGGGGTGGTGAGGTGACTCACGAGTGGGTCGGTCGAGCGATGCACTCGTGGGTCGGTAGAGGGACCCACTCGTGGGGTGGTTGGGCGACCCACTCGTGGGTCGGATTGGGGCGTGCGAGAGGGGGGCGAAAAAATAATTGTAGGGCGATTAAACCTCCACCACCCTAGGGGCTCTAAACCCTTGTAGACTCAGTAGAAGAATAATCATCATAGACTATAACAACTCCGATATGCAGATCCATATCACTGGGCTAAGCAAACGGCTTGCCCTCACCCTCCTGCTCCTATGCACGCCGTGGATACTCCTCGGACAGCAAGGGAGCCTAAGCGTCCGAGGTCGCATCCTCGACGAGAGCAATCAACCCCTGCCTAGCGCCAATGTCGTCGTGCGTAGCGCCGATGGCAAACTGCTCGGTGGGATGGCCACCGACACCAAGGGCAACTTCTCCGTGGGCAACCTGCCCCAGGGCTCCCTCCAGCTGGAGGTGACGTTTGTCGGCTACGTGTCGCACCAGCAGAGCATCAAGCTCTCCAGCGCTCAGTCGCCTCTAAGGCTGGGAGATATTGTCCTCAAGGAGGATGGCAAGCTCCTGGACGACGTTGTCGTCTCGGCCAAGGCTACCGAGGTCATCGTACGTGGCGATACCATCGAGTACAACGCCGAGAGCTTCAAGGCGCCCGAGGGCTCCGCGCTCGAGGAGCTCATCAAGCGCCTCCCCGGAGCCGAGATCAACGAGTCGGGGCAGATCACCATCAATGGCAAGACCATCAGCGGTATCATGGTCGATGGCAAGCGCTTCTTTGAGAGCGATCCCAAGGTCGCTGTCAAAAACCTACCCGCCGAGCTCATCGAAAAGGTGCAGGTCCTCGACCGCCAGAGCGACGCTGCGCGTATGACGGGCTTTGCCGATGGCGAGGAGGAGACTATCCTCAACCTCACCATCAAGCCCGGGCGCAAGCAGGGTCTCTTCGGTACAGCCTATCTCGGGGCGGGCACCGAAGACCGCTACGAGGGCAATGCCATTGTCAATCGCTTTACCGATGGCAAGCAGTGGAGCATCCTGGCGGGTGCCAACAACACCAACAATGCGGGCTTCTCTGACATCGCCGCCGACGTGAGCAGCAGTGGCCTCTCGACACAGATCAGTGGTAACCGCGGTGGACGCTTCGGGATGCGCAATACGGCCAACGATGGCGTTACCATCTCCAAGATCCTAGGCGGTAACCTCGCCCTGACGATCAGCCCCACCAGCCAGGTGGGTGGCAACGCCTTCCTCGGGCGTAGCGACAAGGAGCAAGTGACCAAGGGCGAGACGCTCAACCTCATCTCTACGGGCAACACCCGAGAGACAGGGCAGACGAGCGAGCTCAATACCAAGCACAACTATGGGGCTACCCTGCGCCTGGAGTGGAAGCCCGACAGCCTCACCGAGATCATCGTCTCCCCCAGCCTTACCTATGGTACGGGCGAGGGTACCTACCTGAGCGAGACGCAAACGGTGCTGGACGAGACCCAGGCGCTCATCACGCGTAGCAAGCTCCAGCAGACTAGCGAGAGCAAAGACTATACGGGACG
>JBGYQR010000201.1:0-5442 GCA_041839075.1 Porphyromonas sp. | reverse complement strand
CAAGACTGGGCAAAAGATCGTAACCCAGCTATACCTAAAACTGGATAGGGATCTAGACTTCGTGCGCTTGAGCGACCCTCGGGTGGGCTGTCTCGAGCCGAGGGGCGTCTTGGCTGGCTATCGGTGGGGTGGAGGTAGCCCTCACTACCTCGAGCCGAGGGATCGGGAGACGGCTTTCTACTTCGACTATCTGCGCCGTGGTAGCTACACCCTTGAGTATGAGCAGGTCGTAGTGCGACCTGGGACGTATCAGATCCCAGCGGCGGAGGCCGTGTGTCTATATGCCCCTGAGTATCGCGCCGGCAGTGGTGTTGCCCACAGCTGGCAAGTTGGGCAAGAGCAAAAGGACTAGTGTATAGCAACGTTATAGATCGCACAAGAGCATGTCCGACTTCAGATTGCATATACTAGGCTGTGGATCAGCTCTGCCGACGGTACGCCATTTGCCCACCGCACAGATACTTGAGCTACGAGGCAAACTCATGCTCATCGACTGCGGGGAGGGTACTCAGCGACAAATTCGCAAGCAGGGTCTGAGCTTCGAGGCCATTAGAGTCATCTTCATCACGCACCTACACGGAGACCATATCTTCGGGCTACCAGGACTCATCTCGACGATGAGTATGCTTGGCAGAGGGCGAGGTCTAACCATCATAGGGCCTCGCGGGACGAAGCATACCATCGGAGCGATGCTAGAGCTCCTTTGTGATTGGATCGACTTTGAGCTCAGCATACAGGAATACGACGACCGCCAGTCCCAGCTAGTTTTTGAAGACAAATCCGTCCGTGTCCACAGCCTGCCCCTGGAGCATCGGATGCCCACTCAGGGCTACCTCTTTAGAGAGATTTGTACAGAGCGCCATATAGACAAGGCCAGTTGCGACTTCTATAAGGTGCCCCTGGCGGCCTATCCTGCCTTGATTAGGGGGGAGGACTGGACAGACCAGGAGGGGCAGCGGGTTGCTAACGCTCGCCTGACAAGACCGGGACAGAGGCCTCGCTCCTATGCGATTTGTACCGACACGGCCTATATACCTACTCTGGCATCGTCGGTGGCCGGGGTGGACCTCTTGTATCACGAGGCTACCTTAGCCTCGTCAGAAGCACTGAGGGCAGAGGAGACTCAGCATAGCACCGCTCGTCAGGCGGCTATGGTCGCGCGAGATGCCGGCGTTAGGCAGTTGCTCATTGGGCATTACTCGGCGCGCTACACTGATACCACCCCCCTCTTGCAGGAGGCGCAGGACATCTTTCCCAACACCCTGGCGAGCAATGAGGGCATGATCGTTGAGATTACCAGGGTATAAAAACTACCCCGGCGATAGAATAATGGCTGGATGCGGAAAAGTTTTCTGTCTTTTTTGAGATACTGCCTAGGCTCGGAGAGACAGAATACTACCATCTTTCATTATTTATTGTGATATTCCTTGTAAGGTTGGCTAATATCGTCTACCTTTGCTAGCCATAAGTAGGTACTCTTGGTGCTCCTGGCAAGGGGGTGCTGGGGTATTTGGGCATAGGGAGAGCTAGACGCGCTAGCTTTGGAACTGGCAAGGGCATCCCCCTTTGATATTGAAATATAGATTGTTATAACAGAAATAAACGGTTTGATTTATGGCTAAGGAGAAGAAATTCTTAACCTGTGATGGTAATCAGGCTGCTGCACATATCTCGTATATGTTCAGCGAGGTAGCTTGTATCTACCCCATCACACCATCGTCTACTATGGCAGAGTACGTAGATGAATGGGCGGTTCAAGGGCGCAAAAACATCTTCGGCGAAACGGTACTCGTACAAGAGATGCAGAGTGAGGCTGGTGCAGCAGGTGCTGTACACGGCTCTTTGCAGACGGGGGTACTGACGACTACCTATACAGCCTCGCAAGGGCTGCTGCTGATGCTTCCCAATATGTACAAGATTGCTGGGGAGCTCCTTCCCACGGTCTTCCACGTATCGGCTCGTGCAATAGCTACCCACGCACTCTCTATCTTTGGCGACCACCAGGACGTTATGGCCGCTCGTCCTACGGGCTTTGCTCAGCTCTGTACGGGTAGCGTTCAGGAGGTTATGGACTTGGCTGGTGTCGCTCACCTGGCTACGATCAAGAGCAGGGTACCTTTCATCCACTTCTTCGATGGCTTCCGCACCTCGCATGAGATTCAGAAGATCGAGATGCTGGACAACGAAGACCTGGCTCAGTTCATCGACTGGGACTCTCTAAGAGCCTTCCGCGACAGAGGTCTCAATCCCGAGGCTCCTGTCTCTCGTGGTATGGCAGAGAACCCCGACGTTTACTTCCAGCATCGTGAGGCGGCCAACCCATTCTACGACGCCATCCCCGAGATTGTCCAGGACTACATGGACAAGCTCGCCACGGTAACCGGGCGCAAGTATCACCTCTTTGACTACTATGGCGACCCCGAGGCCGAGCGCGTCATCATCGCTATGGGCTCTGTGACGGAGTGTATCCGCGAGGTTGTCGATCACCTGCGTGCCAAGGGAGAGAAGGTTGGTTTGCTCTCTGTACACCTCTATCGTCCCTTTAGCGCCAAGCATTTCCTCTCCGCAATGCCCAAGAGCGTTAAGCGTATCGCGGTCCTTGACCGCACGAAGGAGCCAGGAGCAGATGGGGAGCCTCTGTACCTGGATGTACGCTCTTGCTACTTCGGCATGGAGGACGCGCCTCTGATCGTAGGAGGACGCTATGGCCTCTCGTCAAAGGACACGACGCCAGCCCATATCCAGGCCGTGTTTGAGAACCTCGAGATGCGCCTGCCTAAGGACCACTTTACCATCGGTATCGTTGATGACGTTACCTTCACCTCTCTACCTGAGAAGGAGGATCTCATCCTCGACAACGCAGGTATCTTCGAGGCCAAGTTTTATGGTCTTGGCGCAGACGGTACCGTCGGAGCCAACAAAAACTCGGTGAAGATCATTGGCGACAATACCAACAAGTATTGTCAGGCCTACTTCGCCTATGACTCGAAGAAGTCGGGAGGCTTTACCTGCTCTCACCTGCGCTTCGGTGATACTCAGATCCGCTCTACCTATCTCGTCGTCACCGCTCACTTCGTAGCCTGCCACGTGCCTGCCTACCTACGTCTCTACGACGTAACGCGTGGTCTGAAGAAGAATGGTACCTTCCTGCTCAACTCTGTGTGGGGGCTTGACGAGGTTGAGGAGCATCTACCCAACAAGGTAAAGCGCCACCTGGCACGCAACAACGTGCGCTTCTACATGATCAATGCCACGGGCATTGCAGCAGAGATCGGCCTCGGTAACCGTACCAATACCATCCTGCAGTCTGCGTTCTTCAAGATCTCGAACGTCATCCCCTACGAGCTTGCCGTTGAGCAGATGAAGAAGGCTATCGTCAAGAGCTACGGGAAGAAGGGGGAGGACATCATCAACAAAAACTTCGCCGCCGTTGATCGCGGTGGTGATGTCATCGAGGTCCCCGTTAAGCCCGAGTGGGCCAACCTCCCCGACGATGCTATCGAGTATCACAACAACGATAGCGAGTTCATCCAAAAGATCGTTCGCCCCATCAATGCTCAGGATGGCGATAGCATCCCTGCCTCTGCCTTCCGCGGTCGCGAAGATGGTACTTGGGACAATGGTACTGCCGCTAGCGAAAAGCGTGGCGTAGCCTCTCACGTGCCCGAGTGGATTGCCGACAACTGTATCCAGTGTAACCAGTGTGCCTATGTCTGCCCTCACGCTACGATCCGTCCCTTCGTGATGACGCAGGATGAGCAGGCCAAGACGGGTGTCGAGGGTATCAAGGCGATGGGCAAGCAGTTTGCCGATATGACGTTCCGCATCCAGGTCAATGTCCTAGACTGTCTCGGTTGTAGCAACTGCGTGGACGTATGCCCTGGCAACAAGAACGGCAAGGCTCTCCAGATGAAGGAGATTGGCTCTCAGTTCCCAGAGCAAGACAACTGGGACAAGATGCTCGCCGAGGTTAGCAGCAAGGCACACCTGGTGGACATCACGGCCAATGTCAAGAACTCTCAGTTCGCCACGCCTCTGTTCGAGTTCTCAGGAGCGTGCTCGGGCTGTGGTGAGACGCCATACGTCAAGCTCATCACTCAGCTCTTCGGCGACAGGCAGATGGTTGCCAACGCTACGGGTTGCTCGTCTATCTACTCTGGCTCTGCTCCCGCTACGCCCTATACGGTAAACGAGCGTGGCGAAGGACCAGCATGGGCCAACTCACTCTTCGAGGACAACGCTGAGTTCGGCCTCGGTATGCACTTTGGCTACACCAAGATGCGCGAGCGTCTGGTGCGTCTCGCAGAGGAGTGCATTGCCAATCCTGAGATCGACCACGCCGAGCTCAAGGGGCTCTTACGTGAGTGGATTGACAACCGCGAAGACGCCGCTCGTGCTAAGTCTCTCGCTGATGCCATCAAGCCTATCATTGCTCGCCGTATCACGGGGGTATGCCAGCAGATGTATGACCTGCGCAAGTACTTCATCAAGCGCAGCCAGTGGATCATCGGTGGTGATGGTTGGGCGTATGATATTGGCTTCGGTGGTCTCGACCACGTGATTGCCTCTGGTCAGAACGTAAATATCCTCGTCCTCGACACCGAGGTGTACTCCAACACTGGTGGCCAGAGCTCCAAGTCTACGCCCGTCGGCGCTATCGCCAAGTTTGCTGCCGCTGGTAAGCGTGTACGCAAGAAGGACCTCGGTCTGATGCAGGCCACCTACGGCTATGTGTATGTTGCTCAGATAGCCATGGGAGCTAATCCCGCTCAGACCCTCAAGGCTATCAAGGAAGCCGAGGCGTACGATGGCCCATCCGTTATCATCGCTTACTCCCCCTGTATCTCACACGGTCTAAAGGGTGGCATGGGCAAGGCTCAGAAGGAAGAAATCAACGCCGTTAATAGTGGCTACTGGCACCTATGGCGCTTTAATCCCGACCTGGAGGCTGAGGGCAAGAACCCATTCATCCTCGACAGCAAGGAACCTAACTGGGACAACTTCATTCCCTTCCTCGAAGGCGAAGTACGTTACTCTGCACTCAAGAAGCAGTACCCAGTAGAGGCGATGGAGCTATTTGAGGAGGCCAAGCGCAACTCTCAGTGGCGCTATGCAGGCTACAAGCGCCTTGCCGAGCGCGTGTGGACTTCGGATCAGGAGCTACTCGCTCCTACTAAGTCGGAGGGCTAGGCTCCCGCTCGTACACTAAGTCACCATATCATAAGCCCCAGGGGCTATCTACCCGTCGTTGGTAGATAGCCCCTGGGCTTTTTTGTGATATGCAGGATATTCTTGCTCATACACGCCAAGAGGCGCATCAGCACGCCCCTCCCTCTCGATCCATTGCATCGGTAGAGGGCGATGCACAAGTAACCTCAACTAGAGGTCAGCACCAAGCAGCTTTGCTTTGACTTAACCTAAAGGCAATCAACTCTTGGGCTT
>JBGYQR010000200.1:0-10379 GCA_041839075.1 Porphyromonas sp. | reverse complement strand
GGAGTGGAGGGAGTTAGTTATGTTGTTGTTAATCAGATACAAATATACTAACATCTCTCCACTTCTGCTATATCTAAGCCCCTCATTTACACACATTTTTCCCTGCATTCCTTACGCCGAATTCGCGTTAGGTTAGAGCGCCTCGGCGCTCTAACCTAAAGCCCTCGGACGCTCTAACCTAGAGCCCTTCGGAGGTCTACCTTAGCGCCCCAAAGAGGCTCCGCCTCATGCCCCCACCTCGTCCCAGTCAGAGCATAGCCGTCAGCCCCGCCTATCGACCGGGGGCGATAGACGGGGCTGACGGATGGGGCACAGGGAAGTGCTCCCTCTGGGGCATTGGCTCCTCACCGCCTCGTGGCGTAACACTCTCCACCCTTCGAACAGACGGCTCTTCGTCGGGAGCAGCTCGAAGCTCCACTACCAACACACTAAGCAGTAGCACAAAAAGCAATCCCAACCCCCAATTCCTCCCTACAATCATTCGCTTCATAGTTCTCCTCTACACTTCTCTAGACAAATCCACCCCTCCTCGAACGCCCCTCTAGGAACCGGGCCCCTCCTTGGGTTGAGGCTTGGGATCCGACGTACTATCCTTAAGCCAATCGGCATCGCCGTAGCTACCTAGCTGAGGGGGGCGAGCCTCAAACTTGGGAAGATCACGCAAAAGAGACCAAGTCTGGAACGCACAATGAAAGACCACCCAGCTACTACGCTCGTAGTAGTCCACCCGTGAGCTACGACGCAACTCCAGATGCATACCACTAGACAAAATCTCCGCCTCCAGCGCCTCCATCTTCACAGCAAGATCATGGATATTACCTGGCCATGTACAACGAAGCTTAACGCCAAATATACGCCCATTCAGATCTGCGTAAAGAGACAGATCAATAATATCTCTCCTGGCGTACTCATCGGGCAAGCCTAACTCCTGAAGCTCCCGACCGATATGCTTCTGAAGCATCTTGAACAAACGCACCCCAGAGGCTCTATAATCAGCAATAGTAATCAGCTCATCAAAATGCTCTACGCCATACTCATAGCGAAGATAGTCTGGCTCAGAAGAAACGTACTCCAACAACTCCTTGCGATAAATATTAAACCTGCGACGTTCAGGATCTGAACCTGGCTTTCCCAAAAGATATGTATATGCTATATAAGTTGCGCCTCCGGGCGTAACGCTCTCCACCCTTCGAACAGACGGATCTTCATCTGGAGTAGCTCGAAGCTCCACCATCAACACACTAAGCAGTAGCACAAAAAGCAATCCCAACCCCCAATTCCTCCCTACAATCATTCGCTTCATAACACACACTTATTTCTTACACTTGTTATAATTCCTACGAATCTCAAACATCTTCCGAAAAGTCTTCGGCTCATAGCCCACCCCCTCTCCATAGCGATAACCCATGGGTGAATACGCCCTACTACGACGCCCAAACACCTCGGAGTATTGGTAAAACTCCTTGTCATCTATCGACTCGGGGTACACCGTTCCTTTCTTTGTCAGCCTACCAAGCCAATCGAGATACGCATCTCTTTCCTCATCTCCCTTTTCATTCGCTATCGAGTCTGGGACTGGCGTCCAGCCTCGCCCTATCTCCCAATATGGATCCCCGACAACCTCCTGCGTCTTTGATCTCTCTGTAGCATCAAGATACCGTAGCACATCCTGAACCAATGCAACCTCGTACTCTAGCATCCCTTTGAGCTCGCCCATTCTTGTGAGACCATGACAACTATACTGATAGGCATGTATGAACTCATGAGCCATCGTAGAGGGCCTCACAAAATCTAGTGCATAAAAGGTTATCTCCCGCTTTGTATTATAGGATGCTGTGCCTATACTCCCCCGATCATTCGTTAATATAGCTCGAGACAGGATATGCCCTCCCTCTTCTGCAGAGGCTTCATGAAGCGCCTCCACCAGAGCCGCATAGAAACAATCCTGAAGCATCTCATTGAAAGCCTCCTTAAGGCGCTCCTCAAATCTCTCCTTAGAAACCGTGTCTAGCTGCACAACAACTACGGAGTCTCTAGGCACCAACCTCTTCGACACCTCTTCATCTTGAGACGGAGCAGGAGGTGGAGGAGAGCTACTACCTGGAGCAGCCCCAGCTATTCCCCCTCCACTATCCTGATTATGATCTGGGGGATAGCTTACATTGTACGCAGGAAGATCTGGACATCGCTCTCGTAGCTTATAGCGCCCTACCACTACGACACCATCCAAGGGGGTTGCACCAGGTAGATCAAGATCATTGATAGCAACCTCGTTAGATGTCTCGGTGTAGTACTCCTTGAATGTCATGCACTCAGGGTCTCCCGCTTTCCTTAACCCAGACACCTGCTCCAGATAGCGAAAAGTTACATACCGCCGACCTTGATCAAAAAACTCTCTACTCAAAAGACGGCGCTGGAGCGTGTATAGTTCTATCTCTCCGTCAAACCCCTTGGGAATAAGGGCATCCTCCACATCAAGAGCTTCCCCTGTCTGTAAAAACCTCACACTAGGGATGAGGTGCATCAGATAGTTGCGCCCCTCTGGATACCTTTCGTCCTCGACGCGAACCAGGTAGGTCTTATTCGCATTAGGGTAACGCTCGCTCTCCTCCTCCGTCATACCCGTTGCCACACGAGACCAACTGGCCTCTACCGAGATAGGGACACGCAAGACTTCGTACTCTCCATCTATCGAGAAGGAGCACGCCTTGTCCCAAAGGGGCTTCAACCCCTGAAAATCTATCATCACACTCAACGTGTCAAGCCCCCCTGAGCGAAGTTCGCTAGAATAATAATCTCGCTCTAAAGCTTGTCGGAGACGCTCTGCCTGCGCAGACATTCCTATCTCTGTCCCTAGAGAGCCCCTTTCTCCGACAGAGGGAACCTCATCTCGACATCCTAGTACCAATGCCAAAAGCAAACAACACAACAATAGCCATCTTCCCATACAACAATCAAATAAAAAAATTACTAATGAGGCGCACCTACGCTACATATAAACAAGCACTGCAACACAAACATACAACAAAACAATATAGACCACAAGCAAAAAGTCCTCGCAAACATAAATGTACAGCACTCTAAGCCACAATAAATGAGCGAAGCCCCACCTATCGACCAGGGGCGATAGACGGGGCTGGCGGATGGGGCACAGGGAAGGGCTCCCTCTGGGGCATTGGCTCCTCACCGCCTCGTGGCGATCCGATCGAGGTCAAGGGAGATCCCGACCGACCAGGTACGCCCAGCCGTAGGGGCAGAGTTCCAATAGTACACCTGGGGCTTGTAGTCAAAGAGATTATCTATCGTGCAGTTCACACTAATCCCCCTCCACACACGCTGTTGCAAAGACAGCTTCCACAGCTGGTAGCCCTGATCCGCCTCAGGGAGCCTCGTGTCAGGCTTGGACAAATATCGCCCAGAGAGCGCGAGGTTGATCCCATACACCCTGCATAGCTGGCGATCGAAATCGATCCGCCAGGTCGCCGAGTGGGGGCGAGGTTGTGAGAACTGCGAGTCAATCGTCCTACCGCTCGTATGGAGGTAGTTGTAGTTGAGCTTGAGCCCCACCCCGAGGTCTGTGCGATATTGCACGCTGAGATCGACTCCCGATACCGCGACGCCATCCTCGTTGCTATATATAGCCCCCTTCTCCCTAGTGGCATCACCTGGGAAGTCCGTCGTCGTGATACGCCTGTCGTACCTATTGTAATACCCCGCGAGCGTCACGCTATACTGCCCAGAAAGTGCGCCGTGACGGATACGCCCATTGTGCTCTAGGGCCAGATTGAGGTTATGACTTCTCTCGGGCTTGAGGTCAGGATTGCCATAGATCATCTGGATACCTGCCATGTCGAAGTGCATATACATCTCCTTCAGCGTCGGGGCACGAAACCCTCCCGCATAGTTGGCTCGTAGCGAGAAGCTATTCCACTTAAACATCGTGGCCAGGCGCGCCGTCATAGCCTTGGCCCTTGAGGCGGAGAAGTAGTCTTGCCTCAGGCTTGCTACGACATTGAGCCATCGCGTAGGGTTGTAGTCAAACTGAGCGAAGGCATCCACGCTGTACTGCCTATGAGCCCCGCCGTTGAGGAACTGGTAGGTCGTCAGATAGTCGCTTAGATAATCTCCTCCAAGCGTCAGCACGCTCGCCCCAAGCTGGCGAGTGTACAGCGCCCGAAGGGTATGCTGGCGGTTGCTGTAATCGTGGTCGTGCGTACGCGCTCCGCCCATGAAGCGAAACTTGTCGTATTGGTCATAGCCATACGAGACCTCGAGGCTCTGCGCTTGGCTGGGAGACCAAACGGCCTTTAGCCCTGCGTTGTAATCTCTGTAATGGTCATCGTAGTTGGAGCGATTGCTCTGGCGAGCAAAATACCCACCTCTAGCCGTGAGCCTCAACCTGTCGGAGGCTCTAAAGACAAGCCGCTGCTTGACATCAAACGTCTCCCCGCCGTAGACCTGGTGGATCCTCGACCTCGTGTCAAAGGCATCTGTCAGACGGATGAGATCGACAGAGGTGCGCTGGAGGGCTGTCTGCGCATTCCATTTGCCAGAGTTGAAGCTCAGCGTACCCCCATGCCTCCACTCCTTGCCAGCGTCTCGATAGCGGGAGTTGATACGAGCCGTCCACGGCTCACGGCTCTCTCGCGTGATGACATTCACCACGCCCGCCACAGCATTGGCCCCATAGAGTGCCGACGCCGCGCCTTTGACGATCTCGATACGCCCGACGTTGTCTAGGCTTAGGCGGTTGTAGTCCACGTTGTTCATGGTCTCGCCAGCAAGGCGTTCGCCATCGACGAGGAAGAGGACCGAGTTGCCCCCGAGGCCATTCATCGTCAGCGAGGTCTCTTGGCTCATGGCATAGCCAAACTCCAAGCCAGGCAATTCCTCCGTGAGCAGATCCTGCACATTGGTAGCATCAGCCTTGCGGATGTCAGCCGACGTGATCAGCCGCGTAACGACGGGTACCTCCTTGAGCGTCTTGGGGGTACGAGTGGCCGTTACCACGACCTGCTGCAAGGCCGCCACGTCGGGCGTCAGACGTAGCACCTGCTCCTCGCCCCTCGATCCAACCTCTAGCACAAAGGTCTCCGTCTGGAAGCCGACATAGGAGACCTGTACCCTCAGAGGACCCCGAGCGCTTACCTCTAGCCGAAAGTAGCCATCCTGGTCGGTCTCGGCAACGCGCCCCTGGCTAGCGACCCGAACATGCGCTCCCGCCAGCGGACTGCCGGCATCATCGAGCACGCGCCCCCGCACAGCAATGGGGCTAGCCCAGAGAGATACCTGCAGTCCGCAAAGCCAAAGGATTAGGACAATGATCTTTCCTTTCATTGCCAGGGCCTACTTCTCCCTCGGTGCCGTAAACGTACAAACCATAGGCATCGGCATAGCCCCATACTTGAGGTTAAACTGCACGGTCAGCTTATCCTGGGCAAAGCTCCCCTGCAACGTCCCCGAGTAGTTGCGCCCAGTGGTGGAGGTACCGCTAAACTCTGTCGTGGCCAAGGTGTAGGTGCCATTCGCCCCCGTTACCTTTACCCCCTTGACGGCGAACGCAGGTACTGCCATCGGAGGGGTGCCAAACGTGCCGATAGCAACGTCTACCGTAGCATCGTCGGGCGCAGCCAAGGTCACCGCCACATTGTCAAACGTCGTCTCAGTGCCCATCACGACGCTCTTGAGACTACCCTTGTAGCTACCCGCAATACTCTTGGCAGCCACCGCGGGGGCGGGCTCATCCTTGTCACGGCTGCACGAAGAGGGTACAAGACACAGGCTCACTACTGCCACCAGCATGGCAGTCATTACTTTGAAGGTTTTCATTGTTTTGAAGTTTTTGAAGTTGATTGTTATTGAGAGATATATCTATTCCTGATTCGTTTCTTCTTCTGACGATAATAAATAATGTAGCCCGAGAGGAGCACTAGCGCGATCAGCACCCCCGAGAGGAAGACAAACAGCTCAGAGAGAGGCCCCAATATAGGGGTGTAGCATCGCCCTACATGCAGCTCGAGGGCAAAATGCCAGAGGGACATCGGCTGGTCTCTCAGTAGCTGTGACATAGGCGGGAGCCCCGCTGCTCCCCGCACATAGTCAAAGGTCACAGGCGTCCCAGCTCCATAGTCTGCAGTATAACCACTGATCATATCCCTGGCAATCGGGCGCCCCCTGCTAGGCTCGGCTGGTTTGCCCGAGAAGTAATCCACCACCCGCCCACTAGCTGGCGTCCAGCGATACATGCCTCCGAACGAGCCAACCAGCCACTCCCCCTCTCGCTCCTGGGCAAAGACCGTTATCCCCATCGGGCTGACGGGAGGAGACTGACCAGGGGGTACCAAGACGGGAGGCCGCTCAAACGCCTCATCCACCCTCACGAACCCCTCCGAGGTAGAGATCAGCCAAGCCTGCTCTGCCCTATCCCAACGTATCGCTCGGAGCTTGTCGCTCCATACATTGGCCTGATCTTGCTCGGTGCCTGGCAATGGGGAGGTCTTGGTCATCACCAAGGGGATCATTAGGGGCGGACGCAGGCACATGCCCGTTACCACCACGAGCAGAGACAACGCCAAGAGGTAGTACCCCAGGCGGTCGTGCCACCGCTGGCTCCACTTCATCAATCGCCCTATCCACCGCCTGGCTCTACTCCTGGCCAATCGCTTGTGCCTGCGCAAGGCATGAGGCACCACAAACAAGACGATCCCCGTCAGACTAAGCACCGCAAGCACCACGGCGACAAAGTCCACGACCAGTCGGCCGACGAGACCGAAGAGCTCTCCGCTGTGCAGTTGCCAAATGGTTCTAAAGAGCGTTACCTCAGGGCGATAGCCTTCGGGGGCTTGAAGCTCATGGCGCTCCACCTGGTAGCGGGCCTGCCCCTCCCCTAGAGCAGGCGAAACGGCATAGACCAGCGAACGTGTCAGAGCCAGCACCCCCTGCCCATCGGGGCTCAGCGTAACGTCCGAGAGGCGCTCCTGGTTTCCTGGCAAGGCTTGCTCTGTCCACCTAGCGCCATCATGGCGGTACAAGCCATACGGCGCCGCGCACCAAAGGGTGCCATCCTTGGCCTTAACCACATGTCGTATATTGCGCCCATCGACGCCCTCGGGGAGGCCTGCATTGAAGTCCTCAAAGGTAGAGAAGCCCTTGTCTGTCAGCCAGACGCCGGCGTACCCATAGGCTAAGACTAGGCTATCGTCAAGGGCAAGGGTACCCTTTAGGCTCGCATTATTGTAGTTCTCAAAATGGTAGCTACTAGGCAGCCAGGCACGGCTAATCTGCCAACCAGCAAAGAGTTGCCTATGATTGAGGACAATTCCCGAGGCGCAAAAGAGGAGCATGAAGATCGCCAGCACAAGTCCAGCGTATTTATGATACTTCCTCCATGAGAGTAGCCGTCCCATTCCTTTTGTCATATAGTCGTTTTTTCGAAAAACTTTTGCTCCCTCTCTGACCCACAAACAGATGCCTCAATCATAGTCAGGGGAGCAGGACCTAGGGGTGTATAGTATCCATCGCCCTTTCCTCGGGGGCAAAAGTACAGGCGCCCTCAAAAACACCCAATACCCACAAATTATGATTTGCCCCCACGGATGTACCAAGAAATCATTACCACTCCCCCTCCCCTCCAGCTCCCTCCCCCACCCCCCCTCTCCTCTCCCCTCGTGGAGCCCCCCCTCTCGGGCTCTAGCCTAATGCGAGTTCGACGTAAGGAGAGATACTCTCGTTACGTCGAATTCGCGTTGTTGGCATGGCCTCGGTGGCTCAATCTACTTCTGAGCGGCTACCCATCGTATAGCTCGCCAAAATAAGACTACGCACTCTAGGCTCATTGCCGCTAGGGCAATATAGAAGAGGGGCGTACCCCAAGGGGCATAGCGGTATATACCGAGGCAAACGAAAAGAAGAAGCCAGGTCGATAGAGCGCCCTGATCAGACTTAACAAGACCTATCAAGAAAAGGGCTACTTTACTTTTGTTATGAGGAGGGGTGTACTCCGCTCGTTTTCCAATCATTATAGCTATGGGCTACTACGGCAAAGGGTTCTTACTAATATAACCAAAGGCGAATGTACGAAATTAGGAACAACGACACCACGTATACACTCTCCCCCTCTCGCTCGTAGGGAGGCTGGGGGGCGACCAAACACAAGGCAAGGAAGAGGTGTTATCCTGGTAGAGCCTTTTGGGCAAACGTGTACAACTATTCTCCTGGATTACAAAAGATGACCACCGCTCACTTCCCTCTGCTTGGCCTCCACTGCGCTGGTTGCGCTGGGCGAGCTGCCTCTGTACTCTCCGCTCTAGAGGGCGTCACCTCGGCAGAGGTCAATCTAGCCGCTTCGGCCGTCTCCATCACCTACGATCAGGGACGTATCAGTCCCGAGACGATGCAGACGGCCATTCGTGAGGCTGGCTACCAGCTCATCATAGACATAGACGAAGACGACTACGACAGCCTCGAGGCTCTGCGCCTGGGCGCCTACCAGGCCCAACGCCGCGAGGCCTTCCTCGCCCTAGGGCTCAGCCTACCCATCATGGTGCTCAGCATGGCCTGGATGCACGAGGGGTGGGCGCAGTGGCTTGCAGGCCTAATGACAGCCGTCGTGCTCTTCGTCTCGGGGCGAGGGTTTTATCACCGCGCCTATCGACAGATCACCGGGGGCGGCCTAGGCATGGATACCCTTGTCGCCCTCAGCACTGGGGTAGCCTTCGCTTACAGCACCACAAGGCTCATCCTATATACCGCGACGAGAGCTGAGGGCGCGGTGCCCCACCTGCATTTTGAGGCAGCGGCTATGATCATCGCCTTCGTGCTCCTGGGCAAACTGCTCGAGGCTCGCGCTAAGGGCAATACCACCGAAGCCCTGCGACGCCTCATGGATCTACAACCTCGAGAGGTTACCAAGATCGGCGTGGACGGTCAGCCCACCACCTGCCCCATCGAGGTGCTCATGCCTGGGGACAAGATTGTCGTTGCTCCAGGGGAACGTATTCCTGCCGATGGCATCCTCTCCGAGGGTGAGACATCGGTCGATGGACAGATGCTCACAGGCGAAGCCATTCCCGTAGACAAGCGCCCCGGCGATCAGCTCCTCTCGGGCATGGTCAATCTCGATGGAACCATTATCCTAGAGGCCACAGCCGTAGGGCGAGAGACCATCCTCTCTGGTATCGTGCGTAGGGTGCGTGACGCCCAGGGCTCCAAGGCGCCTATCGAGCGGTTGGTCGATCGAGTGGCCAGCATCTTCG
Organism: Porphyromonas sp.; assembly: GCA_041839075.1. Taxonomy (GTDB): domain Bacteria; phylum Bacteroidota; class Bacteroidia; order Bacteroidales; family Porphyromonadaceae; genus Porphyromonas. The sequence goes on along the minus strand of JBGYQR010000200.1, from coordinate 1,125 downwards.
TCCCCGTCATCGTCGCCCTCTCGATCCTAACGATGCTCCTCTGGATTACCCTGGGGGGGATGCACCTCTGGAGCGAAGGGCTAACGGCCAGCATTGCCGTGCTGGTCATCGCCTGTCCCTGCGCCCTCGGGCTAGCGACCCCTACGGCCATCATGGTCGGCGTAGGCAAGGGAGCCGAATATGGTCTCTTGATCAAAGATGCCGAGAGCCTCGAGATGGCTAGTCGCCTCGACGTGGTCGTCCTCGACAAGACGGGTACCATCACCTCGGGAATGCCCAAGCTCAGAGCGCTCCACTGGCTCAGAGACGAGACACCCGAGCTACGTCAGCGCCTCCTGCAGCTAGAGCTCTCGAGCCAGCATCCACTCGCCAGGGCTATCGTCAGCGGGCTCTCAGAGGAGGGGAGGGAAGTGGCTCCCTCGGCCCCCGTGCTTGCGACAGCTTTGCCAGGGCGGGGCGTCTATGCCCAGGAGGCGGAGGGAGGCTTCGTCCTGGCGGGTAACCTCCGCCTGCTAGAGCAGTATGGCCTCTCCCTCGGTGCGGACGCCCAGGGGCATATAGAGGCCATACACGAGGCTGGGATGACGAGCGTCGTCTATGCCGATCAGGCGGGCGTCATTGCCGTGCTGGGGCTCTCTGACGAGGTTAAGCCCGAGGCACGCGCCACCATCGAGCGCCTCAAGGCCGAGGGGATAGAGGTGTGGATGCTCACGGGTGATCAGCCCGCTCCTGCCCAGGCTATTGGGCGCGAGGTAGGCATCGACCAGACCCATATCCGCTCGGGTGTCTTGCCCGAGGACAAGGCCAACTTCGTCCAGTCGCTCCGCCTCTCGGGTCGCCATGTAGCCATGATAGGTGATGGTATCAACGACAGCGCCGCCCTGGCCGAAGCCTCCCTCAGTGTGGCCATGGGCACGGGCAGCGATATAGCCATACACACGGCTATGGCCACCATCACCTCGGGGCACGTAGGCGGGCTCATCGACCTGATGAACCTCTCCCGAGCCACGATGCGCACCATCCAGCGCAACCTCTTCTGGGCCTTTGCTTACAACGTCCTAGCTATCCCCCTAGCCGCTGGCGCCCTATACCCGCTGACGGGCTATCTGATGAACCCCATGGTGG
>JBGYQR010000199.1:0-8283 GCA_041839075.1 Porphyromonas sp. | reverse complement strand
CTACACTTCGTCAATATCAGTATCTCACCCCTAGTAGGTCCCCTGGTGAGCCGAGACGGCTCTCCGGGGGATACTGCTTTTGCACCCAGCCCTCACCTGCTGCTCTTGTCTCTTGCACCGCCTCTCCCTGTGCCTCTCTCTCCGCGCCCACCTCTCTCGATTGACCTCTAGCTACCTCTATCTGCCCAGTGCCTCCCCGCCTCTAGGCTACCTTTGCCAAAGCTAATCAGCCTCGCCCCCCTGCCCCCCCCCCCGCACGGCTCCATCTATAATATCTAGAGGCTACTATTATAATGGTACGAGGGCGTTGCAGCACCTGAGCCAGGCATCCCCATAGCTAGGTATTTGTGCCTGGTGGATTGAGGGAATATCTTTCGCTGGGGGAAAAGGGTTATTTTTGCTCGTATATACACAACTACATACAGACTTATCAGCATAGAGATATATGAACCATCCGCATCATACGGCTAAGGTTAAGCCCCCCTTCACGAAGCGTACGCGACTAGGAGACCTCGTCTGCGAGGACTTCTCGCTCCTGTTGATCGTAACGCGCTACGGGGTACCCCTAGGCTTTGGAGACAAAACCATCGGCCAGGTTTGCAAAGACCTCGACCTAGACGCCCCTACCTTGCTCTTGATCCTCAACCTCTCGGTCGGCTATATCAGCACACCGACGCGCGAGGAGCTCAGAGAGGTTAAGCTCGATAGCCTCATCCGCTATCTCTCCAATTCGCATGCCTACTTTATCGACCGTCGCCTACCCGACCTAAGGCCCAAGCTCCTCTCGGCCATCAGTAGTTGCCCCGAGGAGGTGGCTTTTGTCATCCGCAACTTCTACGACGAGTATGTCGAGGAAGTGCGCAAGCACATGAGCTATGAGGAGAAGGTCGTCTTCCCCTATGCCCGCAAGTTGGCTGGTGGCGAGCGAGATGCCCATTATAATATCAGCATCTTCAGCAAGCGCCACGACCATATCGAGCTCAAGATCATCGAGCTCAAAAACCTCCTTATTCGCTACTACCCCGCCTCGGGGAGCTACGAGCTCAACAACGTCCTACACGAGATATTCTCGAGCGAATACGAGCTGGCGGCCCACAACCTCATCGAAGACAATATCTTTACCCCCTATATCCAGGAGCTAGAGCGTCAGCTCGGATAGCCGAGGCCATAGGACCAGTAAGGATCAGCTATTGAAGCCATACAATATGATGTCTACCACACCCACCCTTAGGATAGCCATAGCGGAGGTCAGCCCCATCGTGCGCAGTGGGCTGGAGGCTCAGCTCAAGAGGCTGGCACGCTACAAGGTGCAGATACTTCACCTGGCCGACGACGCCCGTCGTGAGTGGACTGAGGCGCTGGCTACGACGCCCGCCGATATATTCATCCTCAACCCTCTGCTCTGTGGCCTATCGCCCAAGACGCTAGCCCCTCAGCACGAAGATGCCAAGTTCGTCGCCCTCACCCTCTCGCTGGCCGACGAGGGCCTGCTCTCGGGCTATGACGACATGCTACCCATCACGGCGAGCCTAAGGCAGATAGCAGAGCTCTTTGATAGGCTCGTGCAGAAGCCCGAGACCGACACCTCCCAAACCGGGGGAGAGGCTCAGAGCCTAACGCCTCGAGAGCGCGAGATCGTGGTCTGCATCGTCAAGGGGATGACCAACAAAGAGATTGCAGGAGCGCTATTCCTCTCGACCCATACGGTCATCACCCACAGGCGCAATATCACCAAGAAGCTCCAGATACACAGCCCCAGTGGCCTGACTATCTACGCCATCATGAACAAGATGGTGGAGCTCAACGAAATCAATCAAAAACATTAGACAACATCAACCTACATAGTATGACCGCAACAACATCAACCAATAGGCTATGCGCCCTCTTGGGTATCGAACACCCTATCATCTCTGGCGGGATGGTCTGGTGCAGTGGCTGGAGGCTCGCCTCGGCCGTGAGCCTAGCGGGCGGATTGGGGCTCATCGGGGCAGGCTCGATGCACCCCGAGACCCTAAGAGAGCATATCCACAAGTGTCGTGAGGCCTGCCAAGGTAAGCCCTACGGCGTCAATGTACCGATGCTCTATCCCGAGCTGGATACGATCATCGATATCATCATCGCCGAGCGCGTGCCCGTAGTGGTAACCTCGGCCGGCAACCCCAAGACCTATACGGCACGCCTCAAGGAGGCTGGTTGCAAGGTGCTACACGTGGTGGCCAGCAGTAAGTTTGCCCTCAAGAGCCAGGAGGCAGGCGTTGATGCTGTGATCGCCGAGGGCTTCGAGGCCGGGGGGCACAATGGTCGCGAAGAGACGACGACGCTATGCCTCATCCCCGCGGTGGCTCGGGCTGTAACCATCCCCGTGGTGGCCGCAGGAGGTATCTCTCACGGGGATAGCTTCGCAGCGGCGATTGCCCTAGGGGCTGATGGGGTGCAGATCGGGACGCGCTTTGCTATGACCCATGAGAGTTCGGCTAGCGAGGCCTTCAAGAGCCTCTGTCGCTCGACGGGCGAGGGGGGTACGATGCTCGCCCTCAAGGCCATTAGCCCCACCAGGCTCATCAAAAACGAGTTTTACAACCGAGTAGCCGAGGCCGAAGCCTCTGGTGCCAGCGTCGAAGCCCTGCGAGAGCTCCAGGGTAAGGGGCGCGCCAAGCGGGGTATCTTCGAGGGTGACCTCGTCGAGGGGATGCTCGAGATCGGCCAGTCGGCTGCACTGACTAGCGAGCCCGAGAGCGTGGCAGAGGTCTTTGCCGAACTCCTCGAGGGCTATCAGAAGGCTAAGGCCAGGCTCTAGCATAGTCCGATGAATATCCGTCTAGAGAGTAGCTGGAAGCGCCTGCTTGGTGATGAGTTCGGCAAGGTGTACTTCTCCCATTTGGCTGAGTGCATTCGGCGGGAGTATGCCGAGCGGGGGCCTATCTACCCCCGAGGAGGGCAAATCTTCAGAGCGCTAGACCTCTGTCCCGTGGATCGTGTACGGGTCGTTATCCTAGGGCAAGACCCTTATCATGGTGAGGGACAGGCCGAGGGATTGGCCTTCTCGGTGCCTGCTGGGGTACCCATCCCGCCCAGCCTGCGCAACATCAAGCAGGAGATCGCCTCAGACCTAGGGCGCCCCTCGATAATCAGCGACGGACATCTATTGCCCTGGGTCGAGCAGGGAGTATTGCTCCTCAATAGTACCCTAACGGTACGTGCCGGGGAAGCCGCTTCGCACCAGGGGCTAGGCTGGGAGACCTTCACGGATGCTATTATCCAGCGCCTCGGCACGGAGCGCGAGGGGTTGGTCTTCATTCTGTGGGGTAGCTACGCTCGGCGTAAGGGGGCGATGATAGATCGCTCGCGGCATCTGGTGCTAGAGGCCGCCCATCCGTCGCCTCTCTCGGCTCGGAGCTTCTTTGGCTGTCGCCATTTCTCCCAGGCCAACGCCTATCTAGAGGCGCGCGGGCAGGCTCCTATCGCCTGGTAAGGTTTCACAGGTAGAGGCTACGATATATAGGCCAAGGAGTAGAGACTGCGCGTGTATCGTCTCTACTCCTTGACCTATAATAATGGGAAGTCCAGGGGCGTGTATCCCTCTAATCAATCCCTCATCGCCTCTCTCCTCGGCCTAATAGTAGCCTAGAGGCGCAGTGTAATATCGGAGGCCTTGGCGACCTCTTCGTGGTGGGTGATGAATAGGGCTATGCGCCCTGAGAGGTGCTGGCGCAAGTTCTCCATCAGCCTCTGCGCTGTGACAGCATCTAGGGCGCTGGTGGCCTCGTCGAAGAGCAGGATACGCCCTGGGCGAAGCAGAGAGCGGGCGATAGCGATGCGCTGAGCCTGCCCCTCGGAGAGCCTACCGCCTCGCTCGGAGAGGGTGGTGTCGAGCCCCTCGGGCAAGTCAAAGACGAACCCCGCCTCGGCCACCATCAAGACCTGCCTAAGGAGCTTATCGTCGGCTGCGGGATTGCCCACGAGTAGGTTGTCGCGGATCGTCCCACTGAGCAAGCTATTACCCTGAGGGACGTAGACGAAGTTGCCCCTCGTAGCCTCGCTGATAGGCACCAGGCGCGCTCCATTCTTGAGCTTGAGGCTGCCCGCGGTGGGATGCACAAGCCCCAGCAGGAGGCGGATGAGCGTTGTCTTTCCCGAGCCCGTAGGACCCATCACCGCCACCATCTGCCCAGAGCGGAGGGTGAGGTTAAGCCCCGAGAAGATCTCGCGTTCTGGGTTCTCTTCGTAGGCAAAGTGTACGTCCTCGACCAGCAGAGAGAGATCGCCCGAGAGGAGCGTACTCCTGCCCACCTCTTCGGTCTGATACTGCAAGACGTCCACGAGCCTATCGATGCTAGAGCGCGAGGCGACAATGCTGGGGATAGCCGACATAAGGTCCGAGAGCGGGCGCTGGATGCGTACCACGAGCTGGAGGAAGGTCGTCATGACGCTAAAGGGGATGATGCCCATCTTGAGCTCCCAAGCCCCCCATAGGAAGGCGATGAGGTAGCCCCCGCTGAAAGCGGCGTTGGACATCAGATGGCCGTATATGGTTAGGCCGACACGCTTGCGCATCGTCTGATAGAGCTGACTCTGTATAAGCTCTAGCCGACTGATCTCCGCCTCTTGTCGCTCGAAGGTACGTATGACGGTCTGGTTACCCAGAGACTCCTGCATGTGCATGTTGATGCGGCTTTCGGTCTCCTTGACCTCAGCGCTAAAGGCATGCATCCGCCTAAAGAAAATGCGCCCAACGGCTAGGACAAAGGGCATACCCACCCCTAGGATGATGGCGAGCTTGGGGCTGAAGATATACATGAGCGTAAGGGCTCCGATGAGCTGCAGGAGTGCCAGCATACTGCTTGGCAATAGGCTCGTTAGGAGCTGTACGATGGCGTCGGTGTCCTTGATGATACGCGTGAGCATATCCCCGCTGTGTAGCTGCCCGAGGCTCTGCCAGCGTGTGTAGAGGAGGTGTGAGAATATCCTGCTTCGTATGGTGTTGGCCATCCACACAGAGGTCTTGTTGGTTTGCGCTAGGGTCGCCAGGCGTAGCAAGGTGCTGGCAAGCATAGTACTCGCCATCCCGATGGCGTAGATGTACCAGTCGCCCTCCTGCTCGCCCGTTACGATGTCGATGACCTCCTTGGAAAAAAACACAAAGAGCAAACCCAGCACCGTGTGCACCAGGCCGATGAGGAAGATGAGCAACAGCCCCCATTTGAACCCTCGGATCAGGTAGCGTAGGAAGGAAATCATACCTCTCTCTCTGTGATGAAACTAAAAGTAAACCATACTCTCGCTCTAGCTTTGCCCGTGGCAAGCAAGAGGCGATCTATCTGAATAGCAATCTAAGCCTTGTGGCGATAGCAACAAGTGGAATGGGGCGTATATGCTCCGGGGAGATAGGGCCGATGCGCCAAGAGCGTACCAGCGTGCGGCGAAACATAAACCAGCGCCTACCCCAGATGCCACAAAACTTGCGCCCCTCAAACTCCTGCATACCAAAGTTGCCCACCCGACATACGTCCTGGTAGATCATGTCGGCAAGCTCTTCGGCTCGCCTCTGGCGGGGTAGGGCAAAGGGGAATATCTCTGCTCCTACACCCAGGTGGCGCACAGCCATTAGGGCAAAGAGCTCCATCGGGTGCAACAGGTCTAGGGCAGAGGCGTACTGCTCGAAGAGGGCGACGTCTAGGCACTCGCGCTCAGTTTGGAGCATGAGCACCCAGTCGCAAATCTGCCTCCAGCCGATACCCATGTAGGAGAAGTGATGCAGGATATGCTGGAAGATATACACTGCATTGAGCTCGAGAGGTAACGTGCGGTAATGCATCCCCTCGATGATGGTGCGCTCCCAAAGATCCCCGGATCGAATAGGAGCGATGATATGCTCGAGGGCTTTGTCGTATCGGGGGATGCCGAAGTAGGCTAGATGGAGGTGGTTCTCCACTGCCGTCTTGCCTCGCCAGTAGAGCTGTTCGTAGACCGACTGCCCATCGAGGCGGTATCCCTTTTGGCGGGCGAGCTCGTTGGCTTTGTCATAGTCGCCTGGCTGGGGTAGGTAGAGGTCGATGTCTCCCGAGGAGCGTAGGCTGGGGTTGGGATAGTACTGAGCCATCGTTGGCCCCTTGAGTAGGATGTGCTTGATCCCAGCCTCGGTGTACTCCTGGCTCGTAGCCTCGAGGGCTCGCAGGAGACGTTGCCCCGACTTTTGAATGATCTCGATGCTCAGCCCCAGTTCGATCGTGATGTCTCGCGGAGGGCGTAGCTCTCGGGGTAGGGCAAGGATGCGGTCCGCGATGAGGGCGGAGATACTTTGCTCGTGCGCCTTCTTGACGATGCTCCGCCAGTCGTCTACCTCTAGCCCCACGAAGAGGGTGCTCTCGGGCGCTCTGTCATGGATGGCAGCCGAGAGGAGGTGCGTCAGTAGACGCTGACGCTTGTCTGTCAGGGGGGATGGGGCGGAAGGCATGGGAGCAGAGCTGACGAGATGGCGGATAGAGGGGGACGCAGGCTTGGGGAGGGAATTGCGCGTGGACTAATCCTCGATGACACCCGACTTGCGTAGCGAGGCGATAAGCGCCTGGACGTCAGCCTTGGCCACATCGGCCTGGACGTCGTAGCGCTCTAGCAGTAGCGCCTCCCACCGCTCGGCGGTAAAGGCTTCGCCTGCAACGGCTTTGATGAGGTACGCTGCAGTCTCGTTTAGAGCAATGGCCTTGGTATAGTCCAGCTCGTCTCCCGAGGCGGCGATCATGATATACTCGTCGGCGATCTGCCGCAGGGTGAAGTTGTCTCTAATCTTCATTGTCGTGGTGTCGTATTTTTTACAAAGATACAGATTTTACCCCTGCCCAGCGGGCTTCCTCTCCGCGCATTCTTAGAGCACCCGCATCAAATACCTACTCGGCTTTTGATGCGGGAGCCTTGCGTTGAGATCTCCTCGAACTACACTACGCCTTCAAAAACTACTTGTCAGTTTTTGAGGAGTAGTGTACCTAGTCGATAGATCTCTGGTAAGTGTGCTCAAGCTGGTATGGGATTTGAGTTGCAAACAACCGCCTCTGCCAGCCAGCGCAACAGAAGAATGGTTTTCTGTGTTTATAACTGCGAAGTAGAAATCACATTGCCGTATTCATCTAATACAAACACCCAATTCTCAACGACCATTCCCCCAAAAGAATTTCTTGCCCTATACTTATGTCTTACGGAGTATGTACCATCGCTGTTTTTAATAACATTCGACCACTCTATACCTTCATAGCTATCAGGGTCCTTTAGCGCTTTTTTTAGGTAATCCTCTACTTGATATACAGAGCCATCCCAAGCGCTATTGTGAACTTTTGGAAGATTTGTGCGTTCATGCCTCTCCTCTGCGGCCTCTTCTGATATTTGAATTTCCCCACTTATCATCTCCTTTATTCCGCTCACGTCATATTTAGAGGTGTTTATAAAACTGATAACAGTGGTATGGAAAAGAACCTCCAAGCGAACAACAAGGTTGTTTTTTGCCCAAAACTTATTATAGTGCTCATATTTTGAGTACGGGACATCACCAGTAGCATTGAATTCCACATTGTCCCAGCCAGCCAACTTGTCATCTAGTACATTAATGACTTTACTTAAGTTTTGTGCATTATCTGGGCCAAGCCCGTAGAATAGGAAAGATACCTTAGCGACAGTATCAGTTTTTGTGTTTGGGTCCCTGAAGTAATTAAAGTAAGAAATCAAGACAGAATCTTGTATACCAAACTCTTCCGTATAAAGCTGATAACTATCGTGAGATCTTCGTCCTCCATATTGCTTCCCTAGTTGTTCACAATGGCTATAAAATTCATCCACAGAACAACCAAGCACAAAGCCTAAGGGCGCATTCAGGTCTAATTCTTCACTTGCTGTTGCATAGTCAAGTAAAGCCCATGCTTCGCCTATTGCTTTGTTTCGATTTTCCACAAACGACTCTTTTTCAGATTTGCAAGAAATCTGCATCATTGAAATAACAGCAATGATGATTCCGAAGATAGATCTTGTTCTCATATTGTACTTATTATTGGTTGCTAAAGTTATGTTTTATTTCGCGTAGGACTTGAGAAGTCTATGATTCTATGATCTCAAATTATAAAATAAATAATAATTCTTCTTATTTCTTCTCCCCTACGGGCAGGGCTACCGCATCAAAAAGCGAGTACCTTTGTGTTATGAGTTTATTGGATTATCTATCAAAGCTAGAAGACCCACGCGTGGAGGGGCGTTGCAAGCATAAGCTGAGTGACATATTAGTCATCGCTCTAGCGACCTATT
>JBGYQR010000198.1:0-3867 GCA_041839075.1 Porphyromonas sp. | reverse complement strand
TAACGCGAATTCGGCGTAAGAAATGGCCGTTTTCTACGCTGCCATAGAGGAATAGTTGATCCCTGGCTTCTTGTCGGAGAACTGATACGCCATGAGAGCTGTAGCCAGGTTGATATAGAATCCATTGATAGATCTGTGTCGTGTGTGCTCAAGGAAATACCTGGTTTTGAGTTGCCCAATGACCGTCTCTATGATCGAGCGACACGATAATAATCCCCTGTTTTCCTGCGAGATACAAATGTTCTTCTGTTGCTTGGTAGGTTTGGCGATAAGCTCAATATTCCTCTGAGCTAAGCTCCCAGCAAGCTCATTGGAGATATACCCAGAGTCGGCAAAGATGCGCCCATGAAGCCCCTTGAGGAGCGTCCCATCTTTGAGGGGCTCCCGGTCATTGACGTTACCAGGCGTGATGGCAAAGGAGATAAGTTCTCCCCAGTGGTTGATAGCCAGGTGGAGCTTCATTCCATAGAACCATCCCATTGAAGTACGCCCTTTGTGGGCCAGTGAGGCCATCACGCGGTGCTGGTGTTCGCGCTTGATGTGGCAAGACTTGAGGGGAGTAGAATCAACGTAGGAGATACCCGTACACTCCTTCATCATCAGCTTAAGCACAGCTAGGCACAGAGGTGCTCGCTCCAAAATTCGCTCTACAAACCTACTATAAGATAGTAGATTAGGGAAGTCCATTCGATGTCCATGGCAGATCTTACGTGTATAGAAATACTCGAAGTCAGTGGTGTGTGACATATGGAAGAGTACCACGATGGTGATGACTTCGCTCTCTGACATGATAAACTTGCGCTTTCTTTTTCGTTCTCTCTGGGTCATACTGGTGGGTAGCTTTTTGATTAGATCATCGATGGTGCAGTATATTTCGATTACCTTTGTTGCATCCATAGGGAGTGGGGGGAGTTAGTTATGTTGTTGTTAATCAGATACAAATATACTAACATCTCTCCACTTCTGCTATATCTAAGCCCCTCATTTACACACATTTTTCCCTGCATTCCTTACGCCGAATTCGCGTTAACCTAAAGCCCCGAGGCGCTCTAACCTGGAGCCCCAAGACGCTCTATAAAAGACGACTAGAGGACAGCCCCTAGGGGGCAGATGCAGATCTAGGAAAAGAGGCTATCTTTGGAGAGCCGTAGGAGATACCGAGGCCTCACTATAATCGTTGTACACCTCTGACACAGACTCTCTGTATGAAGTCGCTTAACTTAGCCTTTGCTAGAGACCTATTTTTCATCATCGTAGGCTCTCTGATGCTGGCCGTAGGATACAGCCTGTTCCTAGCCCCCGTCAATATCGTGCCTGGGGGCGTCTATGGGCTAGGTATCGCCATCAACCACGTAAGCAAAAGCCTCTTCCCCTCGATACCTGGGGGTATAGAGATTGGTACGATTGCCCTCTTCTTTAACGTACCCCTCTTCCTACTTGCCCTGGGGCATCTGGGGCGGATGACAGCGATCAAGACGGTCATCACCTTTGTGCTCACCGCCCTCTTTACCAATATCATCTCCAAGCTCTCGGGCGGAGTCCCCATTGTAGAGGACGACCCGCTCCTGTGTGCCTGCTATGGTGGAGCCATCCTGGGGGTCAGCGTGTACCTCATCTTCATGTCTCACAGCACCTGTGCCGGGACAGACACGCTCGCCCGTGTGCTCTCTGCCCGCACGAATATCAAGGTCAGCACCCTCATCATCGTAGTAGACTCGATCGTGGTGCTCTTGGGGCTCATCGTCTTCGGCGACTGGCGTGTGCCCTTGTATAGCTGGATCACCATCTTTGTCTATGGCAAAGTGGTCGATGTATTGCAGCCTGCACAGCCCTTCAAGTCGGTCTTCATCATCAGCAACCGCACCCAAGAGCTACGCGACCTGCTCGTCCTGGAGCTAGGCGTCAGAGGCACGTTCCTACACGGACGAGGGATGTACTACGGGCTAGACAAGGAGGTTATCTTCCTCATCCTAGAGCGCAAGCAGGTACAAGCCATCAAGCAGCGCGTCCTCGAGCTAGACCCCGAGGCCTTCATCTCCACAGCCGACGCGACCAACGACTCTCGCCCCAGGCTCGTCGTATAGCGACCTCGGTGGCCAGGTCTCGTGGCCTCATCAGACAATATGATTACGAACCCCTTATTCCCATTTGATATGATTGCATCTCGACACTCCTTTCGCTCCCTATGGCTTGCCCTAGTGTGTGGCCTCTGCCTCCCCTTGCTGATGCGCGCAGAGACTCCGACGGAGCGCACGCGCGTGCTGGTAGAGACCAGCAAGGGCAAGTTCGTCCTAGAGCTATACAACGAGACCCCCATACACCGCGATGCCTTCCTGGCCAATGTACGCTCGGGCTTCTATGAGGGGATCCAGTTTCATCGTATCATCCAAGACTTCATGGTGCAGGCAGGACACCCAGGCACCAAGGGGCTATCTGCCAAGGACGAGCTCCCCGAAGAGGGCGAGGGAGAGAGCCTCACGGCAGAGTTTCTCCCCGAGCAGTACATCCACGAGCGTGGTGCTCTAGCAGCTGCCCGCTTAGGGGATGACGTCAATCCGGAGAAAAAGTCGTCCTCGACCCAGTTCTACATCGTCACGGGCAAGTACTATACGGATATGGACCTCAACGACCTAGAGCAAAAGAATGGGCTCAAGTACACCCCCGCCCAACGAGAGGCCTACAAGCTCAAGGGGGGAGCTCCACACCTAGACGGTGGCTACACTGTCTTTGGTCGTCTGCTGGAGGGCTGGAAGGTCATCGACAAGATACAGCGCGTCTCCACCGGTGAGGGCGACCGCCCTCTCAAGCCCGTTGTCATCAAGCGCATGAGCATCCTCACAGGGGCGAAATAATCGGCGTCTCAGGGTGAGGCATTGGGGGATATTGCTATATTTGCGGAAACAAATCACTAATAATAGGTTTATTACATTTAGCGTATGGCTACACCAGAGTTTAAGTATCAAAAGCCTTTCCCGCTCGGGCAAGACAAGACGGAGTACTACCTCCTGAGCAAGGACTACGTATCGGTAGAGCGCCTTGGCGATAGAGAGATACTGTGCGTCGAGCCCGAGGCACTACGCCTTATGAGCAAAGTGGCTTTTCATGACGTATCGTTTTACTTGCGCCCCGAGCACCAAGAGCAGGTAGCCAAGATCCTCCACGACCCAGAGGCCAGCGACAATGACAAGTTCGTCGCCCTGACGTTCCTACGCAACTCTGAGATTGCCGCCCAGGGACAGCTCCCCACCTGCCAAGATACTGGTACGGCCATCATCCTGGGGAAGAAGGGTCAGCAGGTATTCGTGCCCGGTGGACATGACGAGGAGCATCTCTCGCACGGCGTGTACGATGCCTATACAGAGAACAACCTCAGATACTCGCAAAACGTCCCCTTGGACATGTACCGCGAGATAAATACAGGTACTAACCTCCCCGCTCAGATAGACCTACTGGCTACCGATGGGATGGAGTACCATTTCCTCTGCATGGCCAAGGGCGGAGGCTCGGCCAACAAGACCTATCTCTACCAAGAGACTAAGGCGCTGCTCAACCCCAAGAGCCTCGTGGCCTTCCTCATCGACAAGATGAAGTCCATCGGTACGGCGGCTTGCCCTCCCTACCACATCGCTTTCGTCATCGGTGGTACTTCGGCCGAGACCAACCTCAAGACCGTCAAGCTAGCCTCAGCCAAGTACTACGACGAATTGCCTACCCAGGGCAACGAGGGAGGCCAGGCATTCCGCGACATCGAGCTAGAGCAGCAGGTGCTCCAGGAGGCCTACAAGCTCGGCCTAGGGGCGCAGTTTGGCGGTAAGTACTTCGCCCACGACATCCGCATCATCCGTCTACCTCGACATGGAGCCTCCT
>JBGYQR010000197.1:0-4126 GCA_041839075.1 Porphyromonas sp. | reverse complement strand
TGATGGCGGTCTATTACCTCCAGGACAAGAGCGAACGGGGTATCTCTACCCAGCTCGGCATAGCTCCCTTTGTGGCGCGTAGCTACGCCCGTGGAGTGCAGAAGTATTCGGCCACGGCCGTCTTCGGTATCGTCCGCCAGATACGTTTGGCCGATGCCAGTAGCAAGGGGATAGAGGCCAACGTCTCGGGGGGCGAGATCTTGCGCCAGCTGCTGGCCTATATCCTGGCTAGCTAGCCTATCCTCACACGTATAGACCAAGCCCCTCCCCCTCAGATAGGGTTACTCAACGAGTAGCCTAGTCTGAGGGGGAGGGGCTTGCTTGGTTTGATATGGAGGCGGGGCTATTGCTCGCGATACATATCGGCGATGAGGTCTGCGTAGCGCTCAGAGACGACGCGTCGCTTGATCTTGAGCGTGGGGGTTAGTTCGCCCTTGTCGATAGAGAAGGGTTCGGGTAGTAGGCGGAAGCTCTTGACCTTCTCATACTGCGCCACCGAGCTTAGGGTCTGCTCTACGTGCGCATTGACCAGGCGGTATATCTCATAGTCGGAGGCCAGGGCGCCGAGCTCTCTGCTGGTGTCGATGCCACGAGCCTGAGCCTCCTTGCGGAGGATGTCCCAGTTGGGGTATATCAGGGCAGAGACAAATTTGTACCCATCGCCGATGATGGCCACCTGCTCAAAGATGGGGTCTAGGAGCATTAGCCCCTCGAGCATCTGTGGCGCTATGTACTTGCCGTTGGCCGTCTTGAAGAGGTCCTTGATACGCTCGGTAAAGTATAGGGTACGTCCCTCTAGACGCCCTGCATCGCCTGTGCGGAAATAGCCATTGGGCGTAAAGGCCTGGGCATTAGCCTCGGGATTGTTGTAGTACTCGGTGATGATGGATGGCCCCTTGAGCTGGATCTCGTTTGTCTCGGGATCGATGCGTACGTCTACGTGGCTGACCACCTCCCCGATAGAGTCGATCTTGAAGCCTACTTGTGGGAAGCAACAGACCGTAGCTGTGCTCTCGGAGAGGCCATAGCCGTAGCAGATGGGGATGCTAATAGATTGCAAGAAGCGATTGATCTCGGTCGAGAGCGAGGCGCCAGCAACGGGGAAGAACCGGCCTCGTTGCAAGCCCAGTACCTTCTTGACCTTGGAGAATAGCACCTGCTTGTATAGCTCGTATTGCAGGCTAATGTGCAGCGGGGCACGCTTGCCGAGGTTCTCGTACTCCAGGCGGTAGATCTCCCCGACCTTGATGGCGTGGCGCATCACTCTGCGTAGGGTAGGGGGCATCTCCTCGATCTTGCTTAGTACGCCAGCGTAGACCTTCTCCCAAAAGCGCGGTACGTTGCACATCATCGTCGGCTTGACCTCGGGGAGTGCCTCGAGGATCTTCTTGGGGTTGGAGAGGATGGCCGTGGTAACGCCCAGGTAGAGGCAGTAGTACGTCCAGGTCTTCTCGAAGATATGGCTCAGCGGTAGGAAGCACATGCTCACATCCTTGCTAGAGATGAAGTCAAACATCTCCGTGTGCTTGCTGACCTGAGTCATGAAGTGCGAGTGGCGAAGCAACACCCCCTTGCTACGTCCTGACGTCCCCGAGGTGTATATGATGACGGCTATATCGCTGGCTAGAGCCTGTGAGGCGGTAACGTTGGCCTTGCTCTCGTTGGCCTTGCTGTCTCCTCGGCGGATAAACTCCTCGTAGTACATCGAGCTCTTGTCGTCCTCGTGTAGCACCACGCTCTTGTCAAAGATGATGATACGGCGTAGGTGCTGCGAGCGTTGCTGTACCTCCCAGGCATTGTTGTACTGAAACTGATCCCCGACGAAGATAAGCGCCAGCTCGGCGTCCTCGACGATAAACTCGACCAGCTCTGGAGCCGACGTGGCATATAGGGGAACGGACACGCCGCGCATCATAAACAGGCCGAGCTCAGCGGCTAGGCCATGCACAGAGTTTTGAGAGTAGATGCCAATGCGGTCGCCAGGAGCGATATGGATGGAGGCAAAAGCCTTCGCGGCAGCGAGACAGCGTTCGGCAAACTCCTCCCCGCTGAGCTGAGTCCAGGGGGCATCCTCCGTCTCTTGGTAACGTATGACGGTCTTGCGACCAAATCGGGTCCGAAGCCTATTGGAGTACTCCGCCAGGTGATATTGTTGGATCATCGTATTCATATTAGTAGCCTTGTTTTGTTTAAGCAAAGATACACATTATTGCTTAGAGTGTGCATCTATTGCGCCTAGGCCTAGGAGTGGTGTGCAGACAATACGCTCGACGAGTAGGTCTATGGGTGGGAGAGAGGCCGCATAGCCAGTGGCTGCGGGGTAGAGGAGCGCATAGCCTGCCTGAGAGAGCATCGGGAGGTCGTTGGCGCCATCGCCTACGCATAGTGTGCGCAGCGGTAACCCTTGCTCTAGGGCGAAGCTACGCTTGTGCTCGCCCTGGACAATGGCCTTGGGCTCGATGCCCACAAGTCGCCCCTCCTCGTCTAGGCTGGGGCTAGAGGCGATATAGCGGTCGTAGCCTAGCCGACTTTGCAGTACCCTAACCAGCGGGGCATAGGCACCCGTGGCCACTCCAAAGCTGATACCTCTTCCCTGGCATAGGCGGGCAAGGCCAGTGGCTCCAGGAGATAGGGGGAGCTGGCGAGCGACCTCAGCCATCTGCTCCCAGGTGATGCCCTCTAGTAGGGCAGTGCGTGCTATGAAGCTCTCGGCAAACGGCTCCTGGCCTAGCATCGCGGCACTCGTGAGCTCCTCTAGCTCGCGCTCTCTACCTCGGACTCGAGCGAGTTCTACCATCCCCTCGCGTGCCGTCAGAGTACCATCCAGATCAGAGACTAGGTGGCGCACAGGGGCAGTGCTCCCTTGCCATAGCAGGGGGTGCCCCCAGCGTCTGATGGGCTTGAGCCACTCGGCCAGTAGGGCGCTACGCCTCGCCACCTCGTCCGCCTCTAGGCAGATGTAGCGATGCTCGTAGTGGCTCTCCCCCAGGGGGAGGGTGTCTATATGGCTCCAGGCGGAGGCCCCATCTAGCCAATGAGGCGGATGGGGCTCCCTCGTCCAGATATAGAGATTAGCCTGGGGCATCACTCGCTGAGCGCTGTGCGGAGCCCCGAGGTAAGACCTCTGAGCTCCTCGGGTGTGATGATATAGGGGGGCATGAGGTAGACAAGTCGCCCGAAGGGGCGCACCCAAATGCCGAGCTCGACGAAGCGTGCCTGGAGCTTGCGCATATCGACGGGCGCGTGCATCTCTACAACGCCTATGGCACCCAGCACTCTGACCTCTCGCACACTGGGCAGGAGCGCCAGAGGGGCTAGCTCCTCTCGTAGCTGAGCCTCAATGCGTGCCACCCAGGTCTGCCAGGGGCTGTCTCTAAAGAGGCGTATGCTCTCGGTGGCTACGGCGCACGCCAAGGGATTGCCCATGAATGTAGGGCCGTGCATGAAGCACCGAGCCTCTCCCGAGCAGATGGTGTCCGCTATGGCCTTGGTGGTAATGCTCGCTGCAAGCGTCATATAGCCCCCAGTGAGCGCCTTGCCGATACATAGAATGTCGGGGGTGATACCTGCCCATTGGCTGGCAAAGGTCTTGCCCGTACGCCCAAAGCCCGTGGCAATCTCGTCGCAGATGAGCAGCATACCTGCCTCGTGGCAGAGGCGCTGAGCCTCCCTGAGATACTCGGGGTGGTAGAAGTACATGCCCCCCGCCCCTTGTACGATGGGCTCTAGGATGAGGGCAGCCAGCTCCCCCCCATGGCTATCGATGAGCTGACGAAGAGGCTCAATGTCTTGGGGAAGCCACTCGCCCCCAAAGCGCGAGAGCGGGCGAGGCAGAAAATGTTGCTGAGGTAGACTCCCCGAGAAAAGGCTGTGCATCCCCCCAATAGGGTCGCACACGCTCATGGCATGCCACGTATCGCCATGATACCCCCCCAGCAGGGTGGCCACGCGGTAGCGCTGACCCTCACCGCGCGCTGCCTGGTACTGTATGGCCATCTTGAGGGCTACCTCGACGGCCACCGAGCCCGTGTCTGCCAGGAAGATAGTGTCTAGCCCCTCGGGGAGAATGCCGAGTAGCTCACGCGCCAGGTCGGTGGCAGGCTGGTGGGTAAGCCCGCCAAACATG
>JBGYQR010000196.1:0-6952 GCA_041839075.1 Porphyromonas sp. | reverse complement strand
GCACGGCGCCGTCCAGCTCGGGCATCCCTATGGTCTGAGACATGAAGCCTCCCATCATACCCATGGGATCCGCCTCCCACTCCGTCTGAGAGGTCATGAGAGCCAGAGGGGTAATCAGGGGAATGTTTCGCTCCTTGAGATAATCAACCACAGCATCGCCACCGCCCATCGCCACTCGTCCGTGGGCGATATATAGGACCAGGTGTGGGTCGATCTCTCTTAGGAAGTCTAGGCGCCTGGCAAAGGAGGCCACGGGGTAGACGTTGAAGCCCTCTCGGCTGAAGCTCACAATGATGCTGTCGAGGTTTTGTTTGTTCCCGCCAAAGGGGTCGTTGAGCCCCCCGATGAGCGCAATGCGCTTACCTCCCTCGTGCCAGTGCCCGATGCTTTGTAGGTATTGCTCGAAGTCCGCCCGCTTGCTAAACCACTTCGTGTCATCGAGATGATAATAGACGTCTGTGGCGTGCTCACTAGCGGGCTCGACCTCATCGACGAACCACCGCTTGCCGTGTATCTCCTTGCGGATATAGCGCCCGAGGTTGAGGTAGTTGCGCCTGTTGCCATTCTCGTAGTAGGATAGTATGGTGCGCGTTTGGGTACTGTCTAGGCTAGTGATGTTGTTTTCGGGCGTGGTGGCGTTGAGCACCATCAGGGCTTGGCCTGCCTCTTTGAGCGCTAGTATCTGGTGGCGCTCCTGCTCAGTCCAGTTGAGCCCCATGCCAAAGACGAGGATGAAGTCGTAGTCCTCGTAGCGGTCTATGTCCTCAGCAGAGAACTCACGATACTTAATCTTGGGATTGTCATTAGAGAGCATAAGCCCCGAGGCCTGGAAGCCAGGGAAGTTTACCAATGCTACTCTTGTCGCCCCGCCGAAGTGCTTGTACACAAGATATACCCCCAGTAGAGCCAGGAGTACTACGGCAAGGACGCAGAGACGCCTACGCGTCATAAACGTCAGCACCATGTCGTTAGTAAGAAGTTATATGTAAGTTTGAGAGTATGTCCCCAGGGGTAGAGGCTGGGCCCTATCCCAGGCGACGCGCAAAAGTAATAACAAATCCCAGAGAGCTCCTGGCCTCTAGGCTAAGAATCCCAACAAATGGGGAGGTCTTAGCCCCAGTCCATGGGGGCTGTCTACCTAACTCTACGGGGAGTGAGGGTTGGCGCCTTTGGGGCTAACGCGCTAGGCGTGCCCTGCTGAGGGGGCTGGCGAGGTGCCCAGGTCGGGCGGCTGGGATAGGAGGTTGGGTGGGCTAATCGGGACGGGGGGGGATAGGGCTGGGCGCTGCGTCCCTATGGTCTAGGGTGATAGGATATAAAAGCAGGCGGTAGCATATTGACTAATATGCTACCGCCTGCTATTGCTCTACCCCTCGGGGGCGTATCTAGAGCGGAAGACGGGACTCGAACCCGCGACCCCAACCTTGGCAAGGTTGTGCTCTACCAACTGAGCTACTTCCGCATCGCAGCAGAGAGAGGTAGACCCCTCATCGGCTTTGCTGGTGCAAATGTAGTGCGTCTTTTTGAATTGACCAAATGTTTCTACGCTTTTCTCTCTCTTCGGCTCGCCCTGCCCCTCGTCGCGCTAGAGGGCGTATAGATGCCCCCGCCCTCTAGCGCTGTGTCGCCCAGGGGCCAACGCCCCCGCTCTAGAGGGCTACCTTAGACCCCCGAGGCGCTCTAAGGTAGAGCCCTTCGGCGCTCTAGGTTAGAGCCCTCTGACGCTCTAGGTTAGAGCCCTTGGGCGCTCTAAGGCGGAGCCCTTGAGGGCTCTAAGTTGAAGCCCTCGGGAGGTCTAACCTAGAGCATTTTTGGGGGGCTACTCGGGGGCGGGTATCCGGTGGTGCTCGTGCCCATTCGTCATCTAGCTATCTTTGCCCCTGGGAGAGAGACGCAAGCCCCCCGGGGCAAGGCGGAGCTCCCTACCGCCTCGGCCTATATGTGGTGCTCTCTCTGGCCTCTCAGCCTGGGGGCGTGCCCTGCGTAGACCAGGGGTGAGGACAACCAGTAGTACCCATCATGCCCATAGACTATCCCGACTTATACACCATGTGGCTCGAGTGTAGGAGCCTCGCCCAGCGACCCCTCAAAGACCTCGAGACCATGCCCCTCGAGGAGCTGACGCAGATCTTCGAGCGCGCCGATCGGGTCGTCCGAGAGACTACCTATGCGCTGTCTCGAGAGCTCGGGTTGCGACGTCTCTCGGGCGCCGAGCTATGCCTAGAGTTTTTGCTCAGGCAAAACGCTCGTGCCCTGGCAACCTGCGACCGAAATAGGTTCATACGGGTGGGCTTTAGGCTACTGTTTTACTCAGACTACCAGGCGATTATAGGTGTGCTCGTCCACGAGCTCTGCCATACCGAGCACTTGGATCACGGGCGGGCGTTTTGGCTCCTCTTTGAGCGCTGCGCAAGGCGTCTGGGGCTGGTCGAGGAGGGCTACGATGGCTGGTCGCATGGCCTCTTGCCTGACGACCCCACGATGTACACCTTGCCCATGCAGTGCACGCATTATCCTCGCCGCAAGTATCGGGTGCTCCACAATAGATTGTGCTCTGAGGGGAGGGCGGAGGGGGAGTAGCCGTTTGCTTATACACATCTCCCTGGGGAGTTATCAACGTCCCCCGCGACCAGCCCAGGCGAAGCCCTGTCTAGCCCCTCTGCTCGTGGCAGACCTCGCTCCCGAGGGTCCCCGCGGGCTAAGCCCCTAGTCCAGGGGCGGAGATACGTGATCGGGAGGCCGGGTGATGGGCTCGCTTTGTGCTTATGGGGAGAGAAGAGGGGAGGGGATAATAAACTTGTGGGGCGATAGGTGGAGGCGAGGGAGGGCTTGCGTTGTATGTGGTGCTTGCTTTTAGTAGAAATTCAATATCTTTGTTCGTATTATCTGATTATTTAAATATGGACACGAGGCTATACCTTTCCTATTGGGCTGACCGCTACAAGAGCGAACTGACAGAAGACATCTTACCGTTTTGGCTACGCCACGGGCTAGACCACAAGCATGGTGGTATATATACCTGTCTCGATAGAGATGGGAGCTTGATGGACACGACCAAGAGCGTATGGTTTCAGGGGCGTGCAGGCTTTACCTTTGCCTATGCCTACAACCATATCGACCAGCGCCCCGAGTACCTCGAGGCCTCTAAGAGCTGTATCGACTTTTTGCTCGCGCATTGCTTCAATCAGGAGGGGCGTATGTACTTTGAGGTGATGGCCGATGGCACGCCTTTGAGGTTGCGTCGCTATGTCTTTAGTGAGACCTTCGCTATCATCGCCATGAGCGAGTATAGCATTGCCACGGGCGATAGGAGCTATGCCGAGCGTGCTCTGGAGCTATTCCTCAAGGTGCAGGGCTGGCTCACCAGCGGGGCTCTGCCTCCCAAGTATCTCCCCCACGTCAAGGGGCGTTCGCACTCGATCATCATGATCTGTCTCAACGTGGCGGCTCAGCTACGCAAGGCCATCGCCGACCCACGTCTAGACGAGCAGATCGAGCGCAGTATCCACGAGCTCAAGACCTACTTCATGAAGCCCGAGTACAAGGCCTTGCTCGAGAGCGTGGGCGAGGATGGCCAAGTGGTAGACACCATCGCGGGGCGCACCATCAACCCCGGGCACTGCATCGAGACGGCTTGGTTTATCATGGACGAGGTCAAGTACCGCGGTGGCGACAAGGAGCTGCTCGATATGGCGCTGACGATCCTCGACTGGTCTTGGGAATGGGGCTGGGACAAGGAGTACGGCGGTATCATCAACTTCCGCGACTGCAAGGGCTTCCCTGCCCAAGACTACTCCCAGGATATGAAGTTTTGGTGGCCACAGAGCGAGACCATCATCGCCACGCTATACGCCTACCAGCTCACAGGCGACGAGAAGTACCTCAAGATGCACAAGGCCATCAGCGACTGGACCTACGCCCACTTCCCCGACGCGGTGCACGGCGAGTGGTTTGGCTACCTGCATCGTGATGGCTCGGTGGCTCAGCCTGCCAAGGGGAATATCTTCAAGGGCCCATTCCACATCCCCCGCATGCTCACCAAGAGCTACCTCCTGTGCAAGGAGATGCTAGAGGCAGAGGGCGCTGGCCTACCTCGTTAGAGGCGGGGTGACCTCCAAGGCTTATGACCTAACCATCCAAGACTAAACCTCATGATCCTCAAAAAAATGACGCTCGCTCTCGTCATGGCGCTGACCTCAGCGTCCCTGGCCTGGGCGAGCGCCCCTATTGTCTCTCAGCGCCCGATGCGCCTGGTCTATGACCGTCCGGCCTATACCTGGATGACGCAGGCTCTGCCCATCGGCAATGGGACGTTTGGGGCGATGTTTATGGGGGATGTGCAGCGCGAGCACATCCAGTTCAACGAGAAAACCCTCTGGACGGGTAGCCCCTCGGTGCGTGGGGCGTACCAAAACTTCGGCTACCTCACCATCCTCTCCGACCACAGCGGCGACTATACCGACTATGAGCGTAGGCTAGACCTCGACGAGGCGCTGGGCTACGTAGGCTATACGATGGATGGGGTGCGCTACGAGCGTGAGTATTTGGCCTCGCACCCCGATGGCGTGGTGGCCGTACGTCTCTCTACGCCAGGGAGCCAGGGGCGACTCAACCTCTCTCTATCCCTGCGCGATACCCGAGCCAAGGTAGCCAATCAGCGCTCGGGGGCTATGCTCCGTGAGGGGGTGGGCGAGCTGCGCTTCTCCGGACAGCTGGATCTAGTGGCCTATGAGGCCGCCTTGCGCGTCGTGGCTCAGGGCGGAGAGACCAGGCTCAGCACAGACTCTACGGCCATCGTCGTACGTGGGGCTGACCAGGTCGTGCTGTACCTGGTGGGGCAGACCAACTACGACATCACCTCCCCCAGCTACATACGTGGCACCCGAGGGGAGCTCACCTCTCGGAACGCTCAGCGTCTCGATGCCGCCTCGGCCTTGGGCTACGAGGCCGTTCGCCAGCGCCATATTGCAGACTACAAGACCTTGTATGACCGGGTGCGTCTTAGCCTCGAGACAGCTCCCCTGCCAGGCGTTACTACGGACGAACTGGTGCGTCGCCAGCGCAGCAGCGTGTATCTCGACGAACTATATTTCCAGTACGGCCGTTACCTGCTCATCGCCTCTAGCCGTGGTATGAGCCTGCCCAACAACCTGCAAGGTATTTGGAACAACAGCAATACCCCGCCCTGGGAGAGCGACATTCATACCAACATCAACATTCAGATGAACTATTGGCATGCCGAGACCACCAACCTCAGCGAGTGTCATCTCCCCTTCCTGCGCTATATCGCCATCGAGAGTGCCCGCCCCGATGGAGGGATGCGCAAGACAGCGACGAGCGAGGGGCTAAGGGGCTGGAGCCTACATACGCAGAGCAATATATTCTCCCACACGGACTGGAACATTAACCGCCCCACCAATGCCTGGTATGCCATGCACCTGTGGCAACACTACCAGTACACGCTCGATAGGGATTATCTCCGAGAGACGGCTATACCAGCGATGCGCTCGGCGTGCGAGTATTGGTTTGACCGCCTCAAGCTCGACAGCACGGGCTTGTGGGTAGCCCCAGAGGAATGGTCGCCCGAGCATGGCCCATGGGAGGATGCTGTGCCCTATGCTCAGCAGCTGATCTATGAGCTCTTCTCGGCGATGCTAGAGGCCAGCCGGGTCGTGCCTCAGCCTGGGCGCTTCGAGTATGAGCTCAGGAGCAAGCTCAGACACCTCGACCGAGGCTTGCGCATAGGCGCTTGGGGGCAGATACGCGAGTGGCGCTACACCGACGACCAGGAGGGTAACCAGCACCGCCACCTCTCTCACCTCATCGCCCTCTATCCTGGTCGTCAGATCTCCGACCGCCTAACGCCCGAGCTGGCCAAGGCCGCCCGCACGACCCTCAATAGTCGTGGCGATACGGGTACAGGCTGGAGCCGAGCCTGGAAGATTGGCCTATGGGCACGCCTGGGCGATGGCGATAGGGCGCACCGCCTGATCAAGAGCGCGCTCAACTATACGACCTTCACGGGCAATAGTATGAATACCCTCGATGGCGGTGTCTATGAGAACCTCCTCGATGCGCACCCCCCCTTCCAGATAGACGGCAACTTCGGGGCAACGGCAGGTATGGCCGAGATGCTCTTGCAGAGCCACGAAGGCTATATATACCCCTTGCCAGCTTTGCCCTCGGCGTGGGCTGGTCGCGGTAGCGTCTCGGGTCTTAGGGCTGTGGGGGGCTATACCGTCAGCCTAAGCTGGCAGGCAGGACGCCTCGAGCGCCTGGTCATCGTCCCCTCTGTCTCTGGCCCCTGCCGTGTGCGTCTCCCCGAGGGTATGCGCACCCCCGCGGGTAAGCTGGGGCGCGACGGCGTTACGACCTTTGCCCTCAAGGCGGGCGTGCCCCTCGACCTCCGCTGGGAGTAAGCTCGCAGAGCTCATGCCCATAGAGGCATTGGGCACACGGAGGATAAGTGGCTGGCGTTGGGCTTCCCAACACTAGCCACTTATCATTATCTTTACACACGATATTCGATGGTATCACGGATGAAGACTAAGGAAATACAGACTCTAAGGGTGGTCGCCTGTACCCCCCTCTCGGGAGGTAATTACCTCCTAAGACTTGCCCCCCAAGAGGGGCGCGTGCTCCCCGCCATGCAGGCCGGTCAGTTTGTACAAGTGCTCCCCCCAGGAGGGATGACGCTCCTGCGTCGCCCCATCTCGGTGTGCAACGTCGAGGCGGGTGAGCTGTGGCTACTGGTGGCACGTGTGGGGCGTGGGACGGTAGCTATCACCAGCGTCAAGGCGGGCGATACGCTTAGCCTCGTCTTGCCCCTGGGCAATACCTTTGACCTCTCGGGGGCTCAGCGCCCGCTCCTCGTGGGTGGGGGCGTAGGTATAGCGCCTATGCTGATGCTGGCCAAGACTTTTGCCAGCCAGAGCATACGCCCAGTGCTCCT
>JBGYQR010000195.1:0-4493 GCA_041839075.1 Porphyromonas sp. | reverse complement strand
GGTGGGGGCTGTCTCCTATCAGGCGGGCGGAGCGCTCTCGCTCGAGGTCAAGAGCGCAGAGATGAGCGAGCGCTCGGGGCTGGCTATACGCCTCTTGCAGGGCGTGTGTCAGACGGATAGCCTGGGCGTGTCCCTTAGAGGGCTATCGCTACGCACCGATCACTCTAGCCTCTATGGGGAGCTCTCGGTTCCATGGAGCCTTCTGAGGATGGACTCTACCGCTCGGGTAGAGGCAACCCTCGATGCCTCGATCGGGATGGATGACCTACGCTATGCTACCGGCAAGAGCCTCACGGCGCAGGTCGATCATCTGCTCGAGCGGATACAGGCGCGCGCTCAGACGACCAGCCTTACCCGCCCCCTCTCTATCGCTCTAGAGGTGGATGGTTCGCTCCAGGAGATGCGCCTAGGGCAGTGTACGCTGATGTGGGAGGAGGTGATGGACCTGACGGCCAGTGGCGTCCTCTACGACCTGTATAGCCCCAAGCGCCGGCGGGGGCAGGTGGAGATGCAGCTGGGGCTCCAGCGCAAGGCCGATGCCCTGCTAGCTCTAGCCTCGCCCGACATCGCCCGCCTCTACCACCTCCCCTCGGGGCTGACGCTCGATGGGCGCCTACGCCTCAGTGCCTCGGGCTACCAGGTGAGGCTAGACCTACGTGATGGTGAGGCCACAGCCCAGGCCGAGGGCTTGTGGGAGATGGCCTCTGAGCGCTACAAGGCGACGCTAGAGCTTAGCGGGCTAGCCCTCAATCGGTTCGTAAGGAGTGGCGACCTAGGCCAGGTGTCGGCCACGTTTGAGGCGGAGGGTCGAGGCCTGGACGTTTGGAATAGACGCACCCGGGCTTTGCTCAAAGGGCGCCTTGGCGCTCTCGAGTACTCGGGGATGAACCTCGAGGGGATTACCCTAGATGCCAAGCTCTCCGAGGGCGAATTGTCGCTCGGGCTCAATAGCTTCAACCCAGGGCTCAATGCCGTGGTGCTCGTCGATGGTGTATTGACCACCTCGGGCGGGCTCAACCTCTCTACGATCCTGGACGCCCAGGAGCTAGACCTACACGCCCTCGGGCTCACCAGCGAGCGCCTGGGGGGGCGTATCCGTCTCTCCTCTGAGCTACGTAGCGACCTGGAGGAGGCACACCAGCTAAGCGTGGTAGCCGAGGATCTACACCTGACCTTTGGGGAGGAGGAGCTCACCCCCGAAGACCTTACTCTATTGGCTCGCACCTCTCGAGATAGTAGCCTTGTGGAGCTTCGCTCGGGCGACCTCAAGCTCCTGGGCTTCACCCCAGAGGGCTACAAGGCGCTATCGGGACGGAGCTCGCAGGTCAGCCAGCTCATCGATCAGCTCATGACCGAGGTGCAGGCCTCTAGCCCTATGGCTCTAAGGCTTGAGCACCTCATCGGCGCCCTACCCGAGCTCAGCCTCGACGTCGAGATGGGTAGAGCCAATGCCATTAAAGAACTGCTAGCTCGCAGGCGTATAGCCATCGGCGCCCTAGAGGGGCATGTTAGGCTAAGCCATCGCTCAGGCATAGAGGGCAAGCTGAGCCTAAGGGAGCTACGCCAAGACACCTTGCTTGTGGACTGCTTCGACCTCGACCTCTCGACCGAGGTGCACCAGCGCCAAGCCCTGCCTCAGACGGGGCGTAAGCGTCTAGCCCTCGCCCCCCAGCCCGATAGTATGGTGCTGGTGGCTTCGGCTCAGATAGACAAACGCGCCTGGCGTCGTCAGCCCGCT
The DNA here is from genome assembly GCA_041839075.1 of Porphyromonas sp. GTDB lineage: Bacteria > Bacteroidota > Bacteroidia > Bacteroidales > Porphyromonadaceae > Porphyromonas. Next base: position 2,755 of record JBGYQR010000195.1, on the reverse strand, counting down.
TTCGTCCTCTCGGGGCGCCTTAGGGCAACGCTCCAAGAGGCTGATCTATCCCTGGGGCTACGTGATGGCGCTGGAGGCGAGGACTACCGCCTGGACGCTCAGCTCGGCTGGGACGGGGAGCACTACCGCCTACATATCCCGAGCGAGACCATTGTCGTGGGCGGACAACCGCTCGGGGTCAGCGCTGGCAACTTCGTACACCTATCCAAGGGCACTGGACGCCTGGATGCTGATCTGCTATTGACGGGGCAGGAGCATGGTCGTCTAAGTCTCGTCGCCTCCTCCTCGGGGGGGCAGTCGCAAGAGGCCAATCTCTCCATCCAGCGCCTCCGCCTCGATCAGTTTGAGGCCGTAGGTATCCCCGACATAGGCGGTACGCTCTGGAGTGACCTACGATACAGCGACGTGGGTGGGCAGGCCACGATCACGGGAGACCTCTCTGTGCAGGAGCTCAGCTACCAGGGCAAGTCCTTGGGGTATGTCTCGACCGCCCTGTTTTACGAACCACGCAACGACCACTCGCATTATATCCTCCTGGACGCCAGCTACCAGGGACGCTCAGCCCTCACCATAGACGGGATCTACTACGCCGATGGTAGGGAGTCTCCCCTCAAGGCGGGGCTCAGCCTGCAGGCCTTCCCCCTAGAGATGGTCAATCCTTTCCTCGAAGCCTTTGACATCTCCCTACTAGGCTCTGCCAGCGGAGAGCTCGCCCTCGGTGGCACGCTCTCAAGGCCCGAGCTCAAGGGCTCTATCCTAACCTCAGAGGCGGTGGTAGGGCTCAAGGCCTACGCCACTCAGTTGCGCCTGGACACCATTCCGCTGACGATGGATGGTTCGCGCCTGTATTTTGACCGCTACGCCATCTACTCAGAGGCCGACGCCAAGCGCCCCCTATGGCTCGACGGGCATATAGCACTACTGGGAGACAAGCCTATGCAGGCCGACCTCAGGCTACACACCGACGAGACGACACTCTTTGACGCCCCACGCCCCACCTCTGACAATCAGCTCGTCTATGGCAAGCTGGTTGCCTCGGCAGACCTAAGGCTCTCGGGGCTGCTCAACGCCCTAAGGGTCAGGGGTAAGCTCGGGCTACTAGGGGGCACCAACTGTATATACGTCATGCAGGAGGAGCGTCTAGATGCCTCGGGAAGGGCCAATGACCTAGTGAGCTATACCGACTTTGCCGACACCCTTTTCGTCCCCAAGCCTGTGGCCTCCTCCGACCTAGGTGGGCTCGACCTAGGGCTGTCGATAGAGCTAGAGCCCTCGGTGCGCTTTGGGGTCGATCTGACTAGCGACGGCAGAGACTATGTGCGTATGCAGGGCGGGGGAAGCCTCCAGCTCCTATACCCCCCCTTTGGAGAGATGCGCCTCAGTGGGCGGTACGAGATGACACGTGGGGGGACGATGCACTACACCTTGCCTGTGGTGGGGGGTAAGCTCTTCGCTATCGACCCCTCTAGCTATGTGCGCTTCGATGGGCAGGTGTCCAACCCCGAGGTATTCCTCACGGCGACGCAGTCGGTACGTGCCTCGGCGGGGAGCGAAGGGACGACGACCTTTGTCGTGAGTATCAAGGTGCGCGATAGGGTCGAGCGTATGAACCTCTCCTTTGACCTCTCTGCCCCCGAGCACCTCTCCCTGCAAAACACCCTCTCGATGATGACGGCCGAGGAGCGGGGCAAGCAAGCCATCGGGCTACTGGCCACTGGTACCTACCTCTCCTCTGGTGGGGGTAACGCCTTTGATGGCGCCCTGGCGGGGCTATTGCAGAGTCAGATCAACCAGCTCACGGGCAACCTGCTACATGGTACAGACCTCAGTCTAGGGATGGAGATGGGCTCTAGTGCCACGGGCGACAACTACACGAACTATACATATAGCTTCAGCCGGCGGTTCTACAACGATCGCCTGCGCTTTACCATCGGTGGCACGCTGCAGACAGGCAATGCCCTCTCGACCCAAGACCGAAGCCTTGTGGACAACGTCGCCCTCGAGTACCAGGTCGATGGTGCAGGCGAGCGCTACCTCCAGCTCTACCACAAGCAGGTTACAGACAACGTCCTCGAGGGAGACCATACAGAGACGGGGGCAGGCTTCCTCTTGCGCCGAAGACTGCAACGCCTCTCAGACCTCCTGCGCCGTAAGCGCACCATCCAAAAGCAAGACAGCACCCGGGTGGAGACCACCAGGCAGGAGTGGCGTCCGCTTTGGCTGACCGAGGGCGAGACGACCAGCCGTGCCGACAGCCTCCCCGCACGAGATAGCCTCTCCCAGCCACGCAAGTAGAGACCTATGACACCTCAGTATAGACCCCTTAGATACACGCTCCTCATCCTCGGGCTGTGGGCACTGGCGAGCTGCTCTATCGAGCGCTACCAGTCCCCAGGGCAGATGCTCTATACCGGGGTGCAGAGCATTGATATAGAGGGCGACAGGCGTAGCCTGCATGCCCAGACAGCCATCGCGGCGGTGGAGCAACAGCTCGCCTATGCCCCCAACGGCGCCCTGATGGGTAGCTCCTCGATACGCCTGCCCAATCCTCTCTTTGCCCCCTGGCTCTATCTGAAGTATCAGGATAGCAAGACCTGGGTCGGCAAGGCGCTACATCGTATGGGCAAGCGCCCCAAGTGGATGCGCGAAGTCAATCCTACCTTGAGAGCCAAGGTCGCCGAGCGTCTCCTCTCGGAGCATGGATACCTGGGCGCCCAGGTCGAGAGCCGTATCATCCCCAGCAAAGACTCGCTCC
>JBGYQR010000194.1:0-13690 GCA_041839075.1 Porphyromonas sp. | reverse complement strand
TATCTTTGCCGAGACTACGTTATTGGGTAGTAGTATAAGAAACGAATTAGTCCCCGCGCGATGCCTATGCTCTACCTCGTCCGACCTCTCGTGCCCTTTGTGGCTCTCGGTCCCCTGCCCAGCTCCTCGAGGGCGTGCCGTATGCACGGCCTGGGCTCTAGGCGGATGCGCCTATGGGCGCTAAGCAGAGCCCTTGGGGCGAGAGCCTTTGCCGCCCAGGCGAGCGGGTGGGGGAGCAGTTGGGGAGATGTGGGGCTAAGCCAGGGGGACCCCTACCATTATTATATGTATGTTTGTATAGCATGCCTCTGCCAGGCAGTAGGTATATGGATGACAGACAACAAACATATAGATCTGAGATATAGACGATGAACAAAATGCGATGGACGAGGCTTCTGCTCGTCATGGTAATGATTTGCTGGGCGCCCGCCCTCTCGGGGCAGGGGCTGGATGTATTGCTCCCCAAGCCTCAGAGGCTAGAGCCTGGCTCGGGTATGTTGCAGCCCCGGGGCTTCAAGCTCGAGGCTGAGGTACTGGCCAGGGATTATGCCGAGGCACTCGGAGAGCTGGGCATCAAGGTAGGGTCTTACTACCCCACTAAGCTCAGCGTGCGCCTGGTGCCCGAGATCGAGGGCGCCGAGCGCGGACAAGACGAGGCCTACACCCTGAGGGTAGACCAGGACGGGGTCTTCGTCACCGCTACTCGGGAGGCAGGCGCCTACCGAGCCTTGCAGACGCTTCGGCAGATGACGGGGCGCGGGCGTATCCCTATGGTGCGTATCACCGACTGGCCCAGCTGGGCCATCCGTGGGGTGATGCACGATGTGGGGCGTACCTTCATCCCCCTCTCGGAGCTCAAGAAGCAGGTCGCTCAGATGGCACGCTTCAAGCTCAACGTCTTGCATTGGCACCTGACTGAGAACCAAGCCTGGCGCCTCGAGAGCAAGGCCTATCCTCAGCTGACCTCTATCGTGGCTACCGAGCGTATGCCTGGGCAGTACTACACGCTCGAGGAGGCACGAGAGCTGGCCGAGTGGTGCAGGCAGCACCACGTCCTGTTGATCCCCGAGATCGATATGCCTGGGCATAGTGCCGCCTTCGAGAGGGCTATGGGCTTTGGGATGCAGACGCCCGAGGGCAAGGCTGCACTCAAGGTGATCTTGCGCGAGGTGGCGAGCGTCCTCTCGGTGCCCTATATACATATCGGTACGGACGAGGTCAAGTTTACCGACCCGGAGTTCGTCCCTGAGATGGTGGCCTACACACGGGCGCTCGGCTACAAAGTGATCTCCTGGAACCCCGGCTGGGTGTATAAGCCCGGGGAGATCGATATGACCCATCTGTGGAGCTACCGCGGTAAGGCGCAGGCCGGCATCCCAGCGGTAGACTCGCGCCTGCACTATATCAATCACTACGACACGTTCTCCGACCTCATCGCCCTGTACAACGCGCGCATCCTGCGCCAAGACCATGGCGATGCCGACCACGCGGGAGCTATCATCGCGGTGTGGAACGACCGCTATCTGAGCTCCACGCGCCAGGTCATGGGCGACAACCACCTCTACGCCTCTATGCTGGCGCTGGCCGAGCGAGGCTGGCGGGGCGGAGGCTCGGGCTATTTTGACGGACGTACTACGATGCTGTGGAGCCGCCAGGATGAGCTCTATCGAGGCTTTGAGGACTTCGAGCGCCGACTGCTCCATTACAAGGCGACCTATCTCTCGGGCGAGCCCATCCCCTACGTCCGTCAGACGCATGCGGCCTGGCAGATCGTGGCGCCCTTCCCCAACGAGGGTGACCTCTCGCGGACGTTTCCCCCTGAGGAGAGCCTCAAGGCCGAGGCACGCGGTGCGGCCATCGTGCCTCCGCGTCAGCTGGTTCGCTACCAGCACCAGGGGCAGACCTACCAGGCGCGCCAGCTGACGGGGTCGGGCTTTTACCTACGCCATGTGTGGGGAGAGAAGACCTGCCCAGGCGTTGTCGAGCGCCCCGAGCCCAACCATACGGCCTATGCCATGGCTTGGGTCTACTCCCCCACGCGCCAAAAGGTTGGGCTGATGCTCGAGACCCAAAATTATAGCCGTAGTGAGAGCGACCTCCCTCCGCCACAGGGCGCCTGGGACTATCGAGGTAGCCGAGTGTGGCTCAATGGTCGGGAGATAGCCCCCCCTGCCTGGTCGGGCACGCATACTGAGCGCTCCAATGAGGTACCGCTGGGCAACGAAAACGCCTCCTCTCGCCCTCCGATACCCGTTGAGCTCAGGGCGGGCTGGAACAAGCTGATGCTCAAGCTCCCCGTGGGCAAGTTCTCCGCGCCCGAGACGCGCCTGGTGAAGTGGATGTTTGCGGCTAGCTTCGTCTCGCTCGATGGGCGAGAGGCTCTGCCCCTGCGCTACCACTACCTGCCCGAGTAGCGAATGCCCTAGGGAGGAGGTGGTGCTCGGTGTGTGGTGGGGCGACCTAATGTTGCACGCTTCTTTGTATATTCGTTCCGGAAAAATGATGTTGTATGAACGATCAACTAGATTTGTCTAACGGCGAGGCCTCGAGCCTGCTATCCAGTAATGTATGAGCGTGATGAAGGAACTATTTCGTAGGATGCTGATGCGCCTGGTTAGGGCGTATGTAATTATAGGGGTTTTGTATGCCCTTGGTTCTCTCTCTAAGGAGCAGATTGTGGGCTGGGAGCTCCATGTGACTATGCTCGGGGTGGTTGTCGTGTGGGAGGTGCTTAGTCAGATGGTACACCGGGGGCTCAAGGCGATCCTCAAAGAGCCTCGCGAGCGAGACCGCTGATCTTTGTAGCCTCCCCGGGTGTAGGTGTCTCACCAGGAGGCTCATTAGGCGGGCGCTGATACGCCCAGCTGTGGTGCGAGCAGAGAGCGTGGGAGAGAGGCTAAGGTCGTGTGTGGGGTTGTGAACGTAATGCTGTCGGATATAAATACCTAAGATAGTTATGGTTACTAGTACCAATAGACCTATGGCAAGACGCCTGCCACTAGGCCTCCTTGCCCTGGCGGTGATAGCCCCCGCCTTGTGGGGCTCGCCGTATGATCGCCTGGCGCGAGACTCGGTGGCTGAGCGGGATGCCGTCGTGCTCGCCGATACCCTGCTGCCCGAGCTGGTGGTGCGTGCCGAGTGGATGCGCCAAAGGGACGGGGATGTCGTCGTGAGTGTCCCCAACCTCCCCAGCGCTCAGAGGCTGCGTGCCGATCAACTGCTGAGCCAGCTCCCTGGGGTGGTCTCTAGCAAGGGGGCGTACACGCTCAACGGCAAGCCCGCCGTGATATACATCAATGGCATCAAGCAGGTGATCTCTGCCGAGTCGATGAGCGCCTTCCTCTCTAGCCTGCCAGCCAGCGCCCTCTCGTCGGTGGAGCTGGTCGGCGTCAATACGGGTAAATACTCGGCGTCTACCGAGGCAGTTATTCATATCCACACCCACCCCAATGTGCCCCTGGGGTATTCGTTTCAGCCCTATGTCTACACGATGTTTTTGCCCAATGGCGTGCGTAGTCTAGGGGGCAACCTCTTCTATATGACCAAGGTCAATCGGATACTGACGCACCACACCCTCTCTTATAGTCGAGACCAGTCGCGCTCTACGCTGTCGGATAGCCTCCTGCTATCGGGCGTCCCCGTGATCCACAACGATAGAGACAGCCGAGGGTATAGCCATGTGCTGACCTATCAGGGGTCGCTGAGCTACGAGCTAGAGCGGGGTAGACGCCTGCACTTCAATGCTTTTGTGTACAACGACTTCGACGACCCTCAGGTGGAGTGGGTCTCGACTAGAGCCCGAGGGACGGAGGACGCGAGGGGACGTAGCGACCTGTATAACCTCTCGGCGGCGTATCAGATACCCTCTACGCAGACTGCCCTCTATGGGACGATCTCCTATGCCCTCTCCTACGGCGGTCGCCACTCGCGCGTAGACTATCTGACAGACGCCCGAGACCTATATAATAGGGGTGACCTCGACCTAGAGGGGTGGATGCATACGCTCTCGGCGGATTTTAGTTCGCACATCGGTGATCGCTGGCTATTGACCTATGGCGCCCAGGTGGATAGGAATAGCGTTTGGGATAGGGTACATTATTATAAGCCTGGTGCCTCAGCCCCTGGTGGGGCAAACCACTTTGAGGGCGCCGAGCTCCTGCCTGCGGCCTATGCCCAGGTGCGCTACAAGCTCTCCGAGGAGCTCTCGCTACGTGCCGGGGCGCGGGTGGAGCACACGAGCTATCACTACCGCCTAGAGGACCTCTCGCCGACGAGGCGATATACGAATGTCTTCCCCTCGCTCCTGGTCTACTACAACCGCCCCAACTACGCGCTCACGGCTGGGCTGACCTCCAGTGTCTCCAGGCCTAGGTATGAGTGGCTGATCCCTGGGGAGCGTCGGCGCAATGACTACCTCTCGTTCGTCGGCAACCCGGATGTCAGACCCACGCGTACCTATGCCCTGGTGGTACGCAATACCCTCATGCGCTATGCTCAGCTCAACCTAACCTATGCTTGGGTGCAGGACTATGCAGGTAGTATATATACGTCGCGTGGGGAGCGCCTCACGGAGTCGGTCGATAATATCGCCGATAGGCGGCTGTTTCGCATCAACGCGGTTGTGCCCTTTGCCCTCCTCTCGCGCAAGCTGACGGGGCAGCTCCAGGCTACGCTGGGGCACAATAGGTTTGTGCACTTCGCCCCAGGCTATACGTCCCCGGTGGGTAGGCAGACGCAGTACTGGACGCAGACCTATGCGGGCTCTGTGCAGTATGAGCCCAGCGATAGGCTGACGCTCTCGGTGCAGGGGCAGTTTACCCCTAGGCTGACCTCGCTGTTTGTCGATACTAACCGCCAGCTGCTCGTGGACCTGGAGCTGTACTACGCCCTCTTGCGGGAGCGCAATCTAATCCTATCCCTAAGCCTCGGCAACCTCTTTGCTCACGATACGACCAGGAGCGCCTACTTCCTAGACCATCGCCTCTGGCAGCGCTCCGACGACTACCAACCCTATGTACAGGTCTCGCTCAAGCTACGCCTGGGCAAGGGGCAAAAGGTCGTGGATGAGTACCGCTCCTATACGCCTGGTGTCTCGCGTATGAGGTAGCCCCTCTTGGCGTAGGGTTGGCTGATTGGGAGGCGGTAGAGAGGTCTGTCTCCTAGAGGTAAGGCGCTGTCCCTGGTGGGGCTACCCTGCAATTTTGATGCTGTGTTTTGTGGATTACGAAAATGGTACTATATTTGCAGGCGAAATTAGCTAGATAGGCTGATTTTGGCTAGACCACTCAGTCTGCGCTGAGTGGCTCGAGTAAGCCTCGCAGGATGATAAGCTGATGTAGCTCAGGGGTAGAGCACTTCCTTGGTAAGGAAGAGGTCATGGGTTCAAATCCCATCATCAGCTCTCTGGTGGCGAGAGGATGGCAACGCAGGTATTCGAAACTAGATATTAGGTACAGATAATTATGGCAAAAGAAACATTTAACAGATCGAAGCCACACGTAAACGTGGGTACGATTGGCCACGTGGACCACGGTAAGACTACGCTTACTGCTGCTATCACCACGGTGCTTGCAAAGAAGGGTCTCTCTGAGCTCCGCTCATTTGACTCTATCGACAACGCTCCAGAAGAAAAGGAGCGCGGTATCACGATCAATACGTCTCACGTAGAGTATCAGACGGCTAACCGCCACTATGCTCACGTAGACTGTCCAGGTCACGCCGACTATGTGAAGAACATGGTAACGGGTGCTGCTCAGATGGACGGTGCTATCATCGTGGTAGCTGCTACTGACGGTCCTATGCCTCAGACTCGTGAGCACGTGCTGCTCGCTCGTCAGGTAAACGTGCCTGCTCTTGTTATCTTCATGAACAAGTGCGACATGGTAGACGACGAGGAAATGCTTGAGCTTGTAGAGATGGACATGCGCGAGCTGCTCTCTAACTACGAGTTTGATGGTGACAATACGCCTGTTATCCGTGGCTCTGCTCTCGGTGCGCTCAACGGTGAGCCTCAGTGGGAAGAGAAGGTGATGGAGCTGATGGATGCCGTTGATACTTGGATCCCACTGCCTCCACGTGACATCGATAAGCCATTCCTCATGCCTATCGAAGACGTGTTCTCAATCACGGGTCGTGGTACTGTGGCTACTGGCCGTATCGAAACTGGTGTTATCCACACGGGTGACGAAGTGCAGATCATCGGTCTTGGTGCAGAAGGTCTCAAGAGCGTTGTAACTGGTGTGGAAATGTTCCGCAAGATCCTTGACGAAGGTCAGGCTGGTGACAACGTAGGTCTGCTGCTTCGCGGTATCGACAAGAACGAAATCAAGCGCGGTATGGTAATCGCCAAGCCAGGTCAGGTTAAGCCTCACTCTCGCTTTAAGGCTTCTATCTACGTGCTCAAGAAGGAAGAAGGTGGTCGTCACACGCCATTCCAGAACAAGTATCGTCCTCAGTTCTACATCCGTACGCTCGACGTAACTGGTGAGATCACGCTGATGGAGGGCACTGAAATGGTAATGCCTGGTGACAACGTGGAAATCACGGTAGACCTCATCTATCCAGTAGCTTGCAACGTAGGTCTACGCTTCGCTATCCGCGAAGGTGGTCGTACGGTAGGTTCTGGTCAGATCACCGAGATCCTCGACTAATACAAGGCCGGAAGGGAACGGCTCTCCTAGCCTCTGGCTGGTGTAGGTAGGTGTCCCATCCTCCCCTTTTGAGAGAGAGCTTCGCCATGGTTTGGCGGGCCTAGGCTCCCCGGTGGCGGGGCTCTCTCTTCCCTACGGGTTTAGCTCAGTTGGTAGAGCACTGGTCTCCAAAACCAGGTGTCGGGAGTTCGAGTCTCTCAACCCGTGCTAGCGTAAAATAAAGCAATGAGCATAGTAAGTAAAATAAGACAGTCCTTTCGGGACTCGTACACCGAGCTCACGCAAAAAGTAACATGGCCTACTCGTCAGGAGCTGACGGGTAGCGCTGTTGTTGTGATGATTGCTTCCCTTATCATAGCGCTTTTTGTGGGAGTAGTGGATCGTAGCTTCCAGGCGATCCTAGAGGCTGTGTATCGAGTATTCGGGGCATAGGATTGGAGATGGCAGCAGTGCAGGATAAAAACTTCTATATCCTCCGGGCCGTTAGTGGCCAGGAGTACAAGGTGCGTGAGCAGATCGAGAGGCTCGTGGAGCAGACCGATTTGGGGCAGTACGTCTCAACGGTGTTTGTGCCCACTGAGCGTGTCATCGTGCAGCGTGCTGGTGGGAAGAAAGTCGTCAAGGAGCGTCCCAGCTTGCCTGGCTATGTTATCGTAGAGGCTATCCTCGTGGGTGATGTGAAGTATCGACTTCAGACCATCCAGGGGGTGATTGGCTTCCTCGGTGCTGGCCGTGGTGAGAAGTTTGAGCCAGAGCCCATGCGGCGCTCTGAGGTCGAGCGTCTGATGCGCCTAGAGGATGCCGAGGTCGAGAGCGAAGGCGTGTACGAGATCTCGTTTGTTGTCGGGGATGTGGTGCGTATCACAGAGGATGCCTTTGCAGGTTGCGAGGCGCGTGTGGTAGAGCTAGTGCCCGATCGTCAGCGAGTACGTCTCTCCGTCAAGCTACTAGGCCGCGAGGTGCCTGTTGAGCTCAGCTATGCTCAAGTGGTCAAGGAGTAGTGTTTGTTACGAAGCATATATATCCGAGATTGACCAAGCAAGAGTGTTTCACACTTAGTAAGTAATTCAGAACAATGGCTAAAGAAGTTGCTGGACAACTAAAATTGCAAATCAAAGGTGGTGCGGCCAACCCATCACCTCCCGTAGGCCCTGCACTGGGTTCTAAGGGTATCAATATAATGGAGTTTTGCAAGCAGTTCAACGCCAGAACGCAGGACCAGGCTGGTAAGGTGCTCCCCGTAGTGATCACCTACTACGCTGACAAGAGCTTTGACTTCATCGTCAAGACTCCTCCTGTAGCTATTCAGCTCAAGGAAATCACTAAGCTGAAGAGTGGCTCCGCACAGCCCAACCGCAACAAGGTGGCTGAGGTAACGTGGGAGCAGGTGCGTGCAATTGCTACCGACAAGATGACCGACCTAAACTGCTTCTCCGTGGAGGCTGCTATGAAGATGGTAGCTGGTACGGCTCGCAGTATGGGTATCACTGTAAAGGGCGAATTCCCCGGCTAATATAAAGTATCAAGAACATGAGCAAACTGACAAAGAACCAGAAGATTGCTTTGAGCAAGATAGAGCCAGGGAAGGTATATACGCTCGCTGAGGCAGCTGCCCTCGTCAAGGAAATCACCACGACGAAGTTTGACGCCTCAGTAGATGTGGATGTACGTCTTGGCGTAGACCCCCGTAAGGCTAACCAGAGGGTGCGTGGCGTTGTAACGCTTCCCCACGGTACAGGTAAGCAGGTGCGTGTACTTGTGCTCTGTACTCCCGACAAGGAGGAAGAGGCCAAGGCTGCAGGTGCCGACTATGTAGGTCTAGACGAGTATATTGAGAAGATCCGTGGAGGATGGACCGATATCGACGTGATCATCACCATGCCCGCTATCATGGGTAAGATTGGTGCCCTAGGTCGCGTACTCGGTCCTCGTGGTCTGATGCCTAACCCCAAGAGCGGGACGGTTACCAACGATGTGGCTGCTGCCGTTAAGGAGGTTAAGAGCGGTAAGATCGACTTCAAGGTGGACAAGACGGGTATCGTACATGCCTCTGTGGGTAAGGTGTCTTTCTCTGCTGAGCAGATCAAGGACAACGCCGCCGAGCTGGTGACGACCCTCATCAAGCTCAAGCCATCAGCGGCTAAGGGTACCTACATCAAGAGTATCTACCTATCGAGCACGATGAGCCTAGGTATCAAGATCGATCCCAAGAGTGTAGAAGAATAAACGAAGGACAATCATGAGAAAGGAAAATAAGGCCGTTGTAATAGAGCAGCTCAAGGGCTATCTCAGTGAGTATCCTCACTTCTACTTTGCCAACACCGAGGGGATGAACGCCCAGCAGACCGCTGAGCTTCGCCGCAAGGCCAACAATGCTGGCATCAAGATGCTGGTGGTGAAGAATACCCTCTTGCGTCGTGCACTCAGCGAAGTGGAGACGGATTTTGCTCCCCTCTACTCTGCGCTCAAGGGCAATACGACCGTGCTGTTTACCAAGGTAGCCAACGCCCCCGCTAAGCTCATCAAGGATCTCATCAAGGAGAAGAAGGATAAGGCAAACATCGTCCTCAAGGGTGCCTATGCCGAGACCGGTATCTATGGCGCTGACCAGCTCGATACGCTTGTAGCTATCAAGAGCAAGGAAGAGCTTGTGGCCGACGTTATCGCCCTGCTTCAGTCTCCTATCCGCAACGTGCTTAGCGCGCTTGAAAACAAGGACAAGAGCGAAGAGGTAGCCGCCGAATAATAGCCCTCACACTCCACAATCCCTACATTACAAAAACGTAAATAACGAACTAACAAATATTATGGCAGATATCAAAGTTATCGCTGAGACGCTTGTGAACCTCACCGTAAAGGAAGTAAGCGAACTAGCCGCTATCCTCAAGGACGAGTACGGCATCGAACCCGCAGCTGCAGCTGTAGTAGTAGCCGCTGCTGGTGGCGAAGCTGCTCAGGAAGAGGAAAAGACCTCATTCGACGTGATCCTCAAGAGCGCTGGCGCTGCTAAGCTCCAGGTTGTAAAGGCTGTGAAGGAACACTGCGGTCTTGGCCTCAAGGAAGCTAAGGACATCGTAGACGCTGCTCCTTCTGCTGTTAAGGAAGGTGTAGACAAGGCTACTGCCGAGGCCATCAAGAAGGCTCTCGAAGAGGCTGGTGCTGAGGTAGAACTCAAGTAGTCCCCACGCTCCCGGTGTAGCGTATATACACTGGCAAAATTGGTAGAGATTTCCCATTTGGGGAGTCTTTACCAATTCGTGTCTAATTTCTTTTTGTAGTTCAGATTACCTCCCCATATAGCCGATGGCCTCAAACGTCAATCAAGCGAGAATCAACTTCAGTAGGGTAACGAACCCGCTACCTTACTCCGACTTCCTAGAAGTTCAGCTCAAGAGCTTTCAGAACTTCCTGCAGCTGGACACGCCTCGTGAGCAGCGCAAAGAAGAGGGGCTACACAAGGTGTTTGCAGAGATCTTCCCTATCGAAGATACCCGCAATAGCTTTGTCTTAGACTTCCTAGACTACTTCATCGACCCTCCCAAGTACTCGATCAAGGAGTGTCTCGAACGTGGTCAGACCTATTCTGTACCCCTGAAGATCAAGCTCAAACTCTCCTGTACCGACCCAGAGAACGAAGGGTTCAATACTGTGGTGCAGGACGTGTATTTGGGCAATATCCCCTACATGACGGAGTCAGGCACATTCGTGATCAATGGTGCAGAGCGTGTGATCGTCTCTCAACTTCACCGCTCTCCTGGGGTATTCTTTAGCTCGACGGTAACCTCTACGCGTGCCGTCGTGTATTCGGCTCGTATCATCCCCTTCAAGGGCTCGTGGATTGAGATTACCACTGATGCAACGGGCAAGATCCTAGCCTACATCGACCGTAAGAAGAAAGTGCCTGTAACGACGCTCCTGCGTGCTATGGGCTACGACTCCAACAAAGATATCCTCGACCTCTTCTCGCTGGCCGAGGAGGTAGCTCCTACGGCCGAGGCCCTTCGTCCCTATATCGGACGTAAGCTCGCAGCACCCATCAGCCAGGAGATCACGCAGGAGTTCCCCGACGAGGACACCGGCGAGATCTCTATCGTAACGCGTACCATCCCCATGGTGGATATGGATACCGAGCTGACCGAGGAGCTGATCGAGAAGATCACAACCGAGTATCTCCCCTCTGGCTCTATCCTTGTCTATAAGGATGAGAGCATCACCCAGCCTTATGGCCTTTTGATGGCCACCCTCAAGGCGGATACCAACCTCACCGAAGAGCTCGCCCTGCGCTCGATATACAACGTGATGCGCGGTGGTAGCGATGCCCCCGATGAGAGCGCCGCTCGTGAGCTGGTCAATAACCTCTTCTTCTCCTCCAAGCGCTATGACCTGGGGGATGTAGGGCGCTATCGTATCAACCGCAAGCTCAATCTCGACATCGATCCCGATGTGCACACGCTGACCAACGAGGACTTTGTGGCCATCATCAAGTACATCATCGAGATGCACAATAGCAAGGCTCAGCTGGACGATATAGACCACCTCTCTAACCGTCGTATCCGCACGGTTGGCGAGCAGCTCTACAACCAGTTCTCTGTCGGTATGACGCGTATGGCACGTACGGTACGTGATCGTATGAACGTCCGCGACAACGAGACCTTCACACCAAGCGACATCATGAACTCGAAGACCTTTGCCTCTGTGGTCAATTCGTTCTTCGGCACCAATGCCCTGTCGCAGTTTATGGACCAGACCAATCCTCTGGCCGAGATCACCCACAAGCGTCGTATCTCGGCTCTCGGCCCTGGCGGTATCAGCCGTGACCGAGCAGGCTTTGAGGTACGTGACGTACACTATACCCACTATGGTCGTCTCTGTCCTATCGAGACGCCAGAAGGTCCCAATATCGGTCTCATCTCTTCGCTCTGTGTGTACGCCAAGATCAACGACCTGGGCTTCATCACTACGCCCTACCGCAAGGTGACGGATGGTCAGGTAGACTTCTCAGACGAGGGGCTACGCTACTATACGGCCGAAGACGAGGAAGACAAGACGGTGGCTCAGGGCAACGCTCTCCTGGACAAGGACGGCCGTTTTGTGAGCGACCGCATCAAGGCGCGCTTCGAGGCTGACTTCCCCGTCGTTACGCGGGATCAGGTCGATCTCATGGACGTGTCTCCTACGCAGATTGCCTCTATCGCTGCCTCGTTGATCCCCTTCCTCGAGCACGACGACGCCAACCGCGCTCTGATGGGCTCGAACATGATGCGTCAGGCTGTGCCTCTCTTGCGTCCCGAAGCCCCTATCGTGGGTACTGGCGTAGAAGCTCAGCTGGTGCGCGACTCTCGCTCGCAGGTAGTGGCCGAGCGCTCTGGTGAGGTGATCTATGTCGATGCCAACTTCATCAAGATCAAGTACGACTATACGGAGGACGAGCTGTTTGTACGCTTTGAGGATGAGGTTACGACGTACGAGCTACCCAAGTTTCGTCGCACCAACCAGAGTACGACCATTGACCTCCGCCCCATCTGTCGTAAGGGACAGCGCGTGGAGGCTGGCGACATCCTCACCGAAGGGTACTCGACCCAAGCTGGTGAGCTAGCGCTTGGTCGCAACGTACAGGTTGCCTACATGCCCTGGAAGGGGTACAACTACGAGGATGCTATCGTGCTCAATGAGCGCCTCGTACGCGAAGACTTCTTCACCTCTGTGCACGTCGATGAGTATATCCTCGAGGTCAGAGAAACTAAGCGCGGTCTCGAAGAGCTGACCTCGGATATCCCCAACGTCAGCGACGATGCTACGCGCAATCTGGATGAGAATGGTATCATCCGTATCGGTGCTCGTATCGAGCCCGGTGATATTATGATCGGTAAGATCACGCCCAAGGGCGAGAGCGATCCTACGCCTGAGGAGAAGCTCCTGCGTGCTATCTTCGGCGACAAGGCTGGAGACGTCAAGGACGCTTCGCTCAAGGCTACGCCCTCTCTCAGAGGCGTCGTGATCGACACCAAACTATACTCACGAGCCCTCAAGACCAAGGGGCGCAAGGAGGTCGCACAGATCAAGGAGGAGATCCGCGAGAAGTACGACGCCATGCAGCTGGCCCTGAGGAAGAAGCTCGTGCAGAAGCTCCGCAAGCTGGCAGGCAAGAAGACTTGCAACAAGGTCGAGGACCACATGGGTGTAGCCCTCATCCCACACGGTGCCGCCTTTACCGAGCAAAACTTGGAGGCTCTTCCATTCGAGGAAATTAGACCAGGCGAATGGACTTCAGACGAACACACTAATGAGCTGATGAACAAGCTCCTCGGTAACTACTGCATCAAGACTAAGCAGTACGAGGTAGAGCGTCGTCGTCGTGAGCTCGACGAGACGATTGGCGACGACCTCCCCTCAGGTATCGTACAGCTCGCTAAGGTCTACGTGGCCAAGAAGCGTAAGATCCAAGTGGGAGACAAGATGGCTGGTCGTCACGGCAACAAGGGTATCGTCTCTAAGGTTGTGCGCCAGGAGGATATGCCATTCCTTGAGGATGGTACTCCTGTGGATATTTGCCTCAACCCTCTGGGCGTACCTAGCCGTATGAACCTTGGGCAGATCTTCGAGGCCGTGCTGGCTTGGTCGGGACGTAAGCTCGATTGTAAGTTTGCCACCCCTGTCTTCGACGGAGCAAGCCTCGAGGATATGGACCAGTGGACAGACAAGGCTGGCCTCCCCCGCAATGGTAAGACCTACCTCTATGATGGAGGTACGGGTGAGCGCTTTGACCAGCCTGCTACCGTCGGGGTTACTTACTTCCTTAAGCTGGGGCATATGGTCGATGACAAGATGCACGCCCGCTCTATCGGCCCCTACTCGCTCATCACGCAGCAACCACTTGGTGGTAAGGCTCAGTTTGGTGGTCAGCGCTTCGGGGAGATGGAAGTGTGGGCCCTGGAGGCCTTCGGTGCCGCGCATATCCTGCAAGAGATCCTCACCGTCAAGAGTGACGACGTGCAGGGACGTAGCAAGACCTATGAGGCCATTGTCAAGAACGACCCCAT